>JBMSPZ010000060.1:0-8454 GCA_049423025.1 Rickettsiales bacterium | reverse complement strand
AATCCTAAAAAATCAAATTTTACCAAACCCGCCAACTCGGCATATTTCATGGAGTAGCCAACAGCCGACATTGTTGAGCCTTCGTCATTGTAAAGACCACAAATTTCATGAAGTGGCTTATCGCCAATTACCACACCTGCGGCGTGAGTTGAGGCATGTCGGTTCAAACCTTCGAGTTTCAAACCAATATCGACCAATTTTTTAATTTGCGGATCATCTTTGATGGCTTGCTGAAGGTCTTTATCCATCTCTATCGCTTTTTCTAAAGTTACCGCTTCCACGGCATTAAATGGAATTAGTTTGCAAATTCTATCGACTTGATTATATGGCATATCCAACACTCGCCCTACATCTTTAAGCACCGCCCTAGCCTGCAATTTTCCGAAGGTAATAATTTGGGCAACATAATCTTTGCCATATTTATTTTGTACATAATCTATGACTTCATCGCGTCGAGTCTGGCAAAAATCAATATCAAAATCGGGCATGGAAACGCGGTCTGGATTTAAAAATCTTTCAAAAAGTAAACCAAAACGAATTGGGTCAAGATCAGTAATTTGCAAAGCATAGGCAACAATTGAACCAGCGCCAGAACCTCTTCCAGGGCCAACAGGTATGTTGTTGTTTTTTGCCCATTTAATAAAATCCGAGACTATTAAAAAATATCCGGAAAAATTCATTTTAATGATTACTCCAAGTTCATAATCCAATCTTTCTAAATATTTTTTTTTGACATCATTTTGAATATCAGCAGGCGTTTCTTCGAGTATGAATTTTTTTTGGAGACGGATTTCTAAACCTTTAATACTTTGATTTCTAAGCTCAAGAGCTTCATCAAAATTTGGCTCATTACTAAATTTCGGTAAGGTTGGCGGTCTTTCAAAAGCCATTATATGGCATCTTTTGGCAATATTTATGGTGTTGGCAACCGCTTCGGGTAAATCATAAAAAGTTTCTAAAAAATCCTCAATCTCCCAGAAATATTGCTGAGGTGAATTGCGATGGCGATTTTCATCGCTTAATTTGTTGCCATCATAAATGCACGATAAAATATCTTGGGCTTCATACATATCGGGAGTCAAAAAATAAACATCGCACGAAGCAAGTAAAGGCAAGGATTTTTTTGAGGCTAGATCAATTAATTTTGGCTCGAGAGTTTCTTCAATTTTTTCGCCATATCTTACAATTTCGATATAAAAATTATTGGCAAAAAATTTATCAATTGCTTGCAAAATTCTGTTAAGTTGAGTTTCTTGATTTTCTTGTAAAAGCTTGGCAACAAAGCCTTCATAGCCACCTGATAGCATTATTAAACCAGCGGATTTTTCTTGCAAATCTGTAAAATTAATATGCGGTGTTATTGCCTCTTGGCGTTGTAAATAACTTTTAGAAACAAGATACATTAGATTTTTATAACCCTCTTCATTGGTAGCAATTAGCGGGGTTTTGCATAAGTTTTTTTCAAAATCTAAATTAGAAATATTTTTATTATCGGAAATATTGTAATCAACTAAAATTTCGCACCCCAAAATCGGCTGAATTCCAGCTTTTTTACAAGCTGATGAGAATTCAAGGGCGCCAAATAAATTTTGTGAGTCCATTATGCCAAGAGCAGGCATTTTTAGGGATTTTGCTTTGGCGATTAAATCTGGAATTTTAATAGCTCCTTTGCAAAGCGAATAAGTTGTGTGGTTTTTTAGTGAAATATACATTTTTTATTTAAAACTCTAAATTATTAAATTAAATTTAGAGTTTTTGAAGATATAATTAAATTTATTTACGATTTTTTAAATAGGCTTGAGCGCTAGCTAATCTTGCAATTGGAACTCGATAAGGTGAGCACGAAACATAATTCAAGCCAACCTTATGACAAAACTCAATCGACGCTGGATTTCCACCATGTTCGCCACAAATTCCAAGCTTAATATCAGGGCGAGTGGCCTTACCTTTTTGGCTAGCAATTTTAATTAACTCACCAACTCCTTCTTGGTCTAGCTCGGCAAACGGGTCCTTTTCTAGAATGCCTGCTTTTTGATAATTGCCAAGGAAATTTCCGGCGTCATCACGAGATAAGCCAAAGGTGGTTTGAGTTAAATCATTGGTTCCGAAACTAAAAAATTCGGCTTCTTCGGCAATTTTATCGGCAATAATCGCAGCTCTAGGCAATTCAATCATGGTGCCAACCATATAATTTAATGATAAATTATTTTCTTTAGAAACTTTATTTTGAGTTTCAATCACCAAATTTTTCATAATTTGAATTTCTTTTTTAGTGGCAACTAAAGGAATCATAACTTCAAGAATAACTTCTTGACCAGTTTCTTTTTTTACCAAACAAGCGGCCTCAAAAATTGCTTGTAACTGCATTTCATAAATTTCTGGGTAAGAAATTCCAAGCCTACAACCACGATGTCCAAGCATTGGATTTTGCTCTTGCAATTGATGAGTGCGGTGCTTGACATAATCAACCTCAACTCCAGCAACTTTGGCGACTTCTTGAATTTCGCTTTCCTTATGCGGTAAAAATTCGTGCAAAGGCGGGTCAAGCAAACGAATGGTGACAGGAAGGCCTGCCATAATTTTAAATATTTCAACAAAATCATTTCTTTGCATCGGCAATAATTTTGCTAAAGCTGATTTTCTGCCTTCAATAGTTTCTGCCAAAATCATTTGACGCACCGAAATAATGCGGTCTTCGCTAAAAAACATATGTTCAGTTCGACACAAGCCAATTCCTTGCGCTCCAAAATCACGAGCGACTTGGCAATCTTGTGGAGTTTCAGCATTGGTGCGGACATTGAGGGTGCGAATTTCATCGGCCCATTTCATAATTTTTTCAAAATCACCCGATAAATTTGGTTTCAAAGTTGGAACATTTCCAAGGATAACATCGCCATTTGAACCATTGATAGTTATCACTTCGCCATCTTTTACTTTTACGCCATTGGCAATTAAAATTTTGTTGTTGGCATCGATATGCAGTCCTGTAGCCCCAGACACACAAGGTGTTCCCATGCCACGAGCAACGACGGCTGCATGCGAAGTCATGCCACCGCGGGCAGTAAGAATTCCTTGCGAAACATGCATACCTTTAATGTCTTCAGGGCTAGTTTCAACTCGAACCAATATCACCTTTTCACCATTTTCGGTGCGTCTTTCTGCTTCTTGCGAAGAAAATACCACCACACCGCAAGCAGCACCAGGTGAAGCAGGCAAGCCCTTGGCAATAATTTTTACTTTAGCTTTTGGATCCAAAGTTGGGTGTAAAAGTTGGTCAAGGCTGATTGGGTCGATTCGAAGCAAAGCCTCTTCTTTAGAAATTAAGCCTTCGCTAACCATATCAACAGCAATTTTAATGGAAGCTTGCGCGGTTCTTTTGCCTGAACGAGTTTGAAGCATCCAAAGCTTTTTATTTTGCACCGTGAATTCGATATCTTGCATATCGCGATAGTGAAGCTCAAGTTTTTTATAAATTTTTTCTAGCTCCAAATACACATCTTTCATGGTTTCTTCCATTGCTGGCAATTTGGAACCAAGTTGCTCCTTGCCTGCAATGGTGATGGATTGCGGGGTGCGAATTCCAGCGACCACATCTTCGCCTTGGGCATTAATTAAATATTCGCCATAAAGTTCTTTTTCACCAGTTGATGGGTTGCGAGTAAAGGCAACTCCAGTTGCTGAATCATCGCCCATATTGCCAAAAACCATTGATTGCACATTCACTGCAGTTCCCCACTGCGCTGGAATATTATTTAAAGCACGATAAGTGATGGCACGATCATTCATCCATGAAGCAAAAACCGCTTCAATCGCTCCCCAAAGTTGCTGATTTACATCCTGCGGAAATTCTTGACCCAATTCTTTTTTTACCTCGATTTTAAATAACTCCACAATTTCTTCGAGCTGTTCTGCGGTTAAATCAGTGTCAAGATTGGCTTGAAATTCTTGCTTTTTTTCTTCAAGAATAGTTTCAAAATTATAGTGATCCACACCAAGCACCACATCGCTATACATCTGGATAAAACGACGATAAGAATCAAAAGCAAATCTTTTGTTGTTGCTATTTTTTGCAAGTCCTAAAACGGTTTTGTCGTTAAGTCCTAAATTCAAGACTGTATCCATCATACCAGGCATTGAGGCTCTGGCACCCGACCTTACCGAAAATAATAATGGATTTGATTCATCGCCAAATTTGGCATTTAATTTATGCTCAATATCTTTAATGGCTAAAGCCACTTGCTGATTTAATTCAGACGGGAATTTTTTATGATTCTTATAATAAATATCACAAAGTTCAGTAGTAATTGTAAAACCGGGAGGCACTGGCAAGCCCATTTTTGACATTTCTGCCAAATTGGCTCCTTTGCCACCAAGTAGGTTTTTCATTGAGGCATCGCCCTCAGAT
Organism: Rickettsiales bacterium; assembly: GCA_049423025.1. GTDB lineage: Bacteria > Pseudomonadota > Alphaproteobacteria > Rickettsiales > UBA1997 > CAILUF01. Next base: position 4,049 of record JBMSPZ010000060.1, on the reverse strand, counting down.
TTGCCATCACCAAAACAATATACGAATTTATTTATAGTCATTTTTTTAAAAATTTCTTTGAATGAAGATAATACTGTTTAACTATTTTACGATTTAAAAATTTTAATGCAATTTTATTTAATAGCACTTTTTTTATAACCATAGCCAAAATAAATTACTATACCAATTGCAACCCAGATTGCAAAATATTGCCAATTTCTGGTAAGTAATTCATAAGTTAAATATCCGCAAGATAATATTGCCAATGGCGATGTTATAAATACTAGCGGACATTTAAAATTTCTCTTTAAATTTGGTCTAGTTATTCTTAAGACCATAACTGCAACTGCAACCACAATAAAGCCAAACAGCGTGCCGATGCTGGTCATTTCACTGAGAGTTTCAAGCGAAAAAAATCCGGCTATTATTGCCACTAAAATTGTCGTTAAAATCACACTAAAATGCGGAGTATTATGTTTTTTATGGATTGAGCTTAATTTTTTTGGCAATAAACCATCTCTAGACATTACAAAAAATATCCTTGATTGCCCATAAAGTAAAACCAACAAAACCGAAGTTATACCCGCAATTGCTCCAGTTGAAACTAAAGCCGAACCAATATTACTGCCATTATCTCGCAAGGCTCGAGCCAGTGGCTCTGCGTTATTGAGCGTGGTATAATTAACAATTCCGTTCAAAACTAAAGCCACGACTGCATATAAAATAGCACAAACCGCTAAAGAAAAAATTATACCAATTGGTAAATCGCGTTTTGGATTTTTACACTCCTCGGCGGTTGTAGCCACTGCATCAAAACCAATATAGGCATAAAAAATTGCCGCCGAACCCGCCATTACTCCAGCAAAGCCAAATGGCATAAAATCTGCATAATTTTCAGTTTTAATCATTGGAGTAGCAACAATAAGAAAAATAAAAATTACCGCTAATTTTACAAAAACTAAAATTCGGTTAAAGGTAACACCTTGTTTCGTGCCTTTGAACAACATAAAACCGATTAATAAAACAATTAAACTCGCTGGAAGATTTATAATTCCACCATTGATTGTTGGCTTGGTCAACAATTCTGGCAAGGTAATTCCTGCCGAGTTCAAAATTCCAATCATATAGCCCGACCAGCCATTGGCAACAGCCGAAGCCCCAATACCATATTCAAGAACCAAGCCCCATCCAACCAACCAAGCAATAAATTCGCCAACTATCGCATAGGTGTAAGTATAAGCGCTACCCGAAACTGGCACCATTGATGCAATTTCGGCATAGGCAAGTGCAGCAAATAAACAGGCAATGGCTCCGATTAAATATGATATTGAAATTGCTGGACCAGCATGAATTGCCGAAGCGGTGCCTGTGACTACAAAAATTCCAGTGCCAATAGTGCAACCAATACCAATCATTATAAGGTCAAAAGCCGATAAGGATTTTTTGAAAGAATTTTGTTTTGAACTTTCGATTAAGGCTTCAATCGATTTTTTGCGGAATAATTTCATAAGAAAATTTTTGATAAAATTAAAATCTGTGAAAATTTTTACTAAATTTAATAATTTTATTTTTGCCAAAAAAATTTATAAAACAACCTAAAAAAAATAGATATTTTTAATAAAATATTTTATCTGAATTAATGAATTGAATCAGGTGATTATTTTTTATTAAGCAAGCTATTTTTGTAGCCGTAAAAAATGTAAAAAATAATTCCGATAATAAACCAAATTAAAAATGGTTTATAATGATCCGACAAGAGTTTGGCAATCAAAATTCCACAACCAATAATTGATAGAGGGGCAATGACAAAAACATAAGGACATTTAAAAGCTCGCTCTAATTTTGGTCTTTTTACTCGAAGAATCAAGACTCCAAGCGAAACTAAACAAAAAGCAAATAAAGTTCCAAGACTACTCATATCGCCCATTGTTCTAATTGGCGTAAATCCAGAAATTAATGCAACCGAAACCGTAACCACTGCAATTGAAAATGATGGGGTATGATGTTTTTTGTTAACTTTAGAAAATATTTTTGGCAATAGACCATCGCGAGAAATTACAAAAAATACTCGAGATTGTCCATACATCATTACCAAAAGCACTGTTAACATTCCAGCAATTGCACCAGTTCCAACCAAAGCCGAACCGATATTACTTCCATTATCACGCAATGCTTGTGCAAGTGGCTGAGGATTTGCGAGAGTTTTATAATTTACAATTCCAGTCAAACAAAGAGATACCGCTACATAAACCACCGCACCAACCAAGAGTGAGCCAATGATACCAATTGGCAAATCGCGTTTTGGATTTTTACATTCCTCCGCAGTTGTGGCCACCGCATCAAATCCTAAATAGGCAAAAAATATTGCTGAAGCTCCGCTTATAACACCTTTCCAGCCAAATGGCATAAAATCATCATAATTGGCAAAATTAATTTTAGGAACAGCAACTACAATAAAAATAAAAATTACCAATAATTTTACACCAACTAAAACACGGTTAACAATAACGCTTTCTTTGGTGCCAATAAATAATAGCAAACCAATGAATGAAGCAACTCCAATTGCCGGCAAATTGACAATAGCGCAATAAGTTCCGTCGCTACAAATTTGGGCTGGAGCTTTAGTTAAATATTCTGGAATTATGATTCCGCCCTGCTCTAATATGCCAACCATATAACCCGACCAACCCGCAGCAACGGTTGACGATGCCACAGTATATTCAAGAATCAAACCACAGGCCACTAACCAAGCAATAAACTCGCCCATTACCGCATAAGTGTAGGTGTAGGCGCTTCCTGAAACTGGAACCATCGATGCCAATTCCGCATAAGCTAAACCCGCAAAAACACAAACCATCGCCGAAAAAATAAAAGATATTGCAATGGCAGGACCAGCATGTTCTGCCGCCGCTTGACCAGTTAGAACAAAAATTCCAGTTCCAATTACCGAACCAATTCCAATTAAAACTAAATCAAAAGCGCCGAGAGTTTTAGCTAAGGTATTTTTTTTGGCACTTTCAAGGATTGATTCGAGAGTTTTTTTTCTGAAGATATTTCTCATTAGTTTAAAAATTATTATTCATAAGATAATAACTCTTCTTCGGCAGTTTCTTGTGTGATAATATCATTATTCATTAAATCTTTTAATGAATCTTTTAATAACAACATTCCATTTTTTTTACTTAATTCAATAATTGAATTAATTTGCGGAATTTTATCTTCACGAATTAAGTTGCGTATTGAAGAGTTGGCAAGCATAATTTCAAATGCTGCACATCTACCTCCATCGCGCTTCTTGACTAATCTTTGCGAAATTACCGCTTTAATTGAGCCAGACAAAATTGATCTTACCGCGGATTTTTCTTCTGCAGGAAAGACATCAATTATACGATTTATAGTTTGCGCTGCAGAATTAGTATGCAATGTTGCCAGCACTAAATGTCCTGTTTCAGCGGCGGTTAATGCTAATCGAAATGTCTCTAAATCGCGCATTTCACCAACCATTATAACATCTGGATCTTGACGCAACGAACTTTTTAATGCCTCATTAAAGGAGCTGGTATCTGTTCCAAGCTCTCTTTGATTAATTAAAGACCTTCTATTTTGAAAAATATATTCAACAGGATCTTCAATAGTAATGATATGACGCATAAAATTGTTATTTATGTAGTCAATGATTCCAGCAAGTGTTGTCGATTTTCCACTTCCAGTTGGACCAGCTACCATTATTAAACCTTTTTTTAATTTTGCAAGATCTTGTACAACATAAGGAGCATTTAATGAAACTAAACTTCTTATGTCCTTTGGAATCAATCTAAATGCGGCTGCAGGACCAGATATGGTGTGATAAGCATTAACACGACAACGATATTTAGTTGAGGTTTCAATAGAAAAATCAATCTCATGATTTTCTAAATAATATTTTTTTTGAGTTTCACTCATTATTGAAAATAATAGCTCATAAATTTCATCTTTAGATAAATTTTTATTGTCTTTGTAATCAACTAAATCGCCATCAAGCCTCATAATAATTTTGTAATCCGAAGATATATGCACATCTGAGCAGTTTT
>JBMSPZ010000059.1:0-8548 GCA_049423025.1 Rickettsiales bacterium | reverse complement strand
TAAAAATTCAACCCCCTCTTCTGAGGTACTAAATAATTCGTTTTTTTGGGGTAAATATTTAAAAGCATCATATTTTGATTGATCAAATAATGTTGGGTGAGCATCTCGATATGATTGTAAAATTTTTTCTTTCAATTGCTCTTTGTTGAGTAAAATTCTATCTTCTTGTTTTGATGCTGAGCTAAAAAAGAACTCATAATCAAAATCTGCCTTAAAAGCGAATATTGGTTGATCAACAAAAATATTTTCTGCGGTTGCTTTTAAAAAATTAAATAATGCAATATTTTCTCCTGATGAAATTGATTCTAAATTGGCAGTATTTAAACCTAATTTTTTGGATTCATTCTCAAATTCAGTGCAAATTAAATCAATTTTTTCATCAAATTTTCTAGAAAAATCATCGGTCTTAAATTCTAATAAAAAATCATATAAATCAGAAGCCTTGGTGTTTGGTCCAACAAATCGAATATTTGGATCCATATTTAAAATTTTTGAAATTTTTTCCAAAGCAACTAATGATAATAAAAAATTTGGTAAATGAATTTCGCAATCCAGTGGTATTAAGGGTAAAAATTTTTGAATATTTTTATCAATAGTTTCTTGAGCAAACCTTTTATGTAGATTGTTTGGCAATAGTGATTGATGAGCCATGAGGATTCTTTGCGAGGTACCGGGTGTGCAAGCAAAATCTGCACTATTTCCTCCGGGGAAGGATTGCAATGCTTTTGCCACTTTTAACTCTCTTTCTTCAATATTGAGCGATTGATCTTCGGCAATTTTCACAAGTTCAGCTAAATACTGGGCAAGAAATTTGCTCATATTAATTTTGTTAATTAACTCTAAACTATCGCTTTGAAGGGTTAATGGAAGGGTGGAAATAAATTTTCCAGTTGGTAAAAAATTATTTAAGAATTCTTGATATTCTGGTTTAATCTGTTGGTGTTCATCCTTAAAAAAATCTGTAAAATAAGGATTGAAAGTTTCTAAAATCGATAATACTTTATCATTAATGTTATCATGATTAAGGCTCGATTTAATTGCATTTCTATCTTGATAGAATTTTAGAATTTGTAATACAAAATTGTGAAATGGTGTTTTGTTTTCAAAAAAACTAATTAATTCTGAATTTTCTTCTTGCAATAAATGATTAACAGCAATTGAAGGATTGATATGAGTCGAGGTTAAATTTTCTGGCATTTTATAAAAAAATTATTATTAAAAAATAATATAAATAATTTACAGCAAAGATTAAAAAATTAAATTAAAAAAAATTTTGTATTAATGAAGAATTTTAAAATCTGATGTTGTTAACTGAGGTTTTTGAATGAAATTGGTCTAGGTATTTTTTTGCAGGTGTTATTGGGTTTTTTGTGGTGTGTAAAGTTAATTATCCAAGAATATTATATTTTTTCTTTAGATATTTCATGGTGTTTTCATATTCTTCTTTCTTCAAAGTTCTGTCGAAGATGATGATTTCAGAAATCCATCCATTGAAAAATAGATCAGTTAATCCACCAACAACAAATTGTTGTGAATTAAGAACTGGAGCTACGTAGGTTCCGCCACCAATAAGACTAGCTGTGGCAATTGGCTCAATTGAATTTAGGAAAATTTTAACAGAATCTGCGCTTGCGGCTGGGTTGAAATCAACAACGGCACCAAGAGCATAATCAGTCTCGTCGATAATACCAACGTCACGAACCCAATTTGCATTGTTGGTTCCAGTATTAACTACAAATCCTGGTTTAGCGTTATTGCCAGAAGATCCAAGGAAACCAATAGAAGCATAAGTGTTGTCAGCAATTGTGTTTCCTCCAACGAAAGCTAATAATGATTTTTGTTGGTTAAAAGTTAATTTGGTTCTAAATACTGCGAACATAGAAAAACTTTTATCAGCAGGAATAATTGGCATTGTTGATGGATCGGTGGCTTTCATAAAGTCGTTACCATCAAAAACTAATGTTGGAATACCATTAATTCCATTTGATTTGAATTTCGGATGTTGAGTTGAAGTGGCTTGTGCTAAAATTGATTTATCCCCAATTGATTTTTGCGGATTAATATCACGCCAAGTTTTGATTTCATTATCGTCTTCAACATCGGTAACATCATTGATGTTAGTGAAAACACCGTCAGTTGAAGTTTCGAACCATGCAGTTACATCGCGAATTGAACCAACATCTGAAGATGAAGTAACTGATCTGGCAGTTGAAATTTTGATTTGTCTTATTAATCTACCGCTTTGCGAAATTCCAGCAACTAGAATCCCTATAATTAATATCACTACTGATAATTCTACTAGTGAAAATGCTTTGTTTTTTTTCATAATATTTTAATTGTTGTTAAGGTTAATAATTTTTAAAAAATTTAAGAAACTGGAATGCCATATTTACTACCAAGATAATTCTTGATAGCATTTACTTCTTCAGTTTTTAAAGATCTTTTAAAAATAATAATTTCGGCCAAGTCTCCGATATAATATGAATTTGAAGTTGCATTTGTATAGATTCCGATTCTTGAATTATCGTATGAGGTTATTGGTGCTAGATTGGCTGAGGAATTGCTTGCTCCAGTGGTGCTGAAATTGCTTGATAAGCTGTATTTTTTTCCAATAAAGTTATTAAATAGAAATGTGTGAATCGCAGGTGTTGGTGTTGAGTAATTTTTGACATTTATGTTGATTCCATTATTGTAATGATCTTGAGTTACCACATTATTAGACCTATATCCTAGGTGTAAATTTTTATTCAATGTTGGATTGGACCCTGCGATAAAAAAATTAAAATTTTTATTCGATCTTCTCTGTTCAACTACAAAAATTGTGTAGGATGAATTTGCTAATTTAGATCCATCAAAATCCATATAGCTAGCTCCATCAAATCTAACACCAGGAATTGCATCGTAAAATGCTCGGGAAATATAAGTAGGCTGATTTGCTAATGTGGCTGGTGAAGTAGCGGTATTTTTGAGGGCTAAATTTTTATTATTATCAAACCATTTAGTAATTTTAACACCATCACTTTTTTGCTCTTTTGATAAAAAGCTTGATTCAAGCGATGTTTCAAACCAGGCAATTAAATCATCAGAAAGGTTATTTACAACCGATTGCTGAGTAAGGCTTCTAGCATTGGCGAGTCTAGATTTTTTCAATACTTCCTTGCTACTAGTGATAGCAACAACCATTCCTGCAATCACTAAAATCACGATTGAAAGCTCTAATAATGTGAATCCGTTGCGAATTTTATTATTCATTAAAAAATTTATTGTTTAAAACTGCTATATTTTTAATGGTTTTAGGATGTTATTTACAAGTGAATTTTTGTAATTGACCTCATAAATGTTTTTTTTGTTTCTAAATGCGATTTTGTCAACTGCTTGAATCCCTATTGCTGCATTACAAATAAATACTTCATCTGCCTTGACAAGGCTATTTATAAGGTATCGACCACATTTAACCTTAAATTGTTTTTGTTTCAAGATTTTTTCTCTAATTACCCCTAGGACCATTCCACAATCTTCACTTGGTGTGTAAAAAATATTATTTTTAATCCAAAAAATATTTGCCGATGAGGTTTCGGCAATGTATTTTTTTTCTTTTAATATAATTGAATCATAATAATTATTTTCCTGCGCAAAAATTTTTGCTAATATATAATTTATGGAATTGCTTGATTTAAATTTAAAATTTGCTGGCTGATATTCACTAATAATTAATGCTATTTTTTTTGGAATTTCGGGCAATGATTTAGTTTGAATTATTAGGGTTGGCGAATTGCTTATTGGTAAATATCCGCTTGACCCAACTCCTCGAGAAATACTTATACGAATTACTCCGTTGGTCATTAGATTTTTTTTAATTAATTCAAGACATTTATTTTCTAGTTCGAAACAGTCAAAATCAATTTTTAAAGTTTTTAATCCTAATTTTAAGCGTTTGAGGTGAGTTGAAAAGTGATAAAGTTTTAAATCGCTAAATTTTATGGTTTCAAATAAACCATCGCCATATAAAAATCCTCGCTCTTCAATTGATATTTTTGCCAAGTCTTTTGCTATAATTTTATCATTAATTAACACAAATTCAGTTTTTTTAGCGGTTTTTATTTTTTTTGACATAGCAAATTTTGCAAAGATTAAAAATTAAAAAAATATTGTAAAATTAATAAATTTAATGCTAAAATATCAAATGATAAATTCACCAAAAATTTTTAAAAATTATTTATATGAACAAAAATTTAAAATATAAGAGAATTCTTTTTAAGGTTTCTGGTGAAGCAATGATGGGCGATCAGCAATTTGGTCACGATGTAAAAGCAATTAACAAAATTTGCCAACAAATTATTTCTAGCTATGAACTTGGTTGCGAAATAAGTGTGGTAGTAGGTGGAGGCAATATTTTTCGTGGTGTCTCCAAAGCTTCGGAAGGAATGGAGCGAGTCACTGCCGATTATATGGGTATGCTTGCAACTTGTATTAATGGTCTAGCCTTACAAAGTGCGCTAGAAAAAAAGGGTATTGAAACCAGAATGCTCTCAGCAATCCCAATAAATAATATTTGCGAACCTTACATTAAACGCAGGGCCTCTAGACATCTTGAAAAAAAGAGAATTGTTATATTTTCTGCTGGAACAGGCAATCCTTTTTTTACTACTGATACAGCAGCAGTGCTTCGTGCCGTCGAAATGAATTGCGATGTAATTTTAAAAGGCACCCAAGTTGACGGAGTTTATTCTGCCGACCCAAAGCTTGATCCTTCGGCTACTCGCTATGAAAATTTGCGTTATATTGATTTAATCAAGCAAGATTTACGAGTGATGGATCAAACCGCCATAACCTTAGCCAAAGACAACAAATTGCCGATAATTGTTTTTTCCATTAAAGAAGAAAATGCTTTGCAACAAGTATTGCTTGGCAATGGCAAATTCACATTAATTAACTAATTTATAACTTATGATAAATCAACTTTCCGACAAAGCTAAAAAGAAAATGGATGATACCTTATCCTCATTAAAAAAAGATTTAGATTCAATTTCAACTGGCAGAGCCAGTCCAAATTTACTCGACACAATTCGTGTGGAAGTTTATGGCCAATTCATGCCAATTTCACAATTAGCCAGCATTTCCGTTCCAGAAGCTACAACTTTAGCTATTCAAGTTTGGGATCGTGAATCAGTTAAATTAATTGAAAAAGCCATTATCAATTCTAATCTTGGCTTTAATCCTTTAGTTGATGGCATGGTTATTAGAATTATTATACCAAAATTAAGCGAGGAACGCAGAAAAGATTTAGCAAAATTAGCTAAAAAATATGGCGAAGATAAAAAAATTGCCCTTCGCAATATTCGTCGCGACACTCTTGATGATTTTAAGAAAAACGAAAAAGAATATGGGGTTTCTAAAGACCAAATTCACGGCTTCACTGACATTATTCAAAAAATTACCGATGAATTCACCGCAAAAGTTGATCAAATGGTTGATTTAAAAGAAAAGGACTTAATGAAAATATAGCAAGTGCTTAAAAAAATTCTTCGTAAAACATCATCAAAATCAAATAATTTAATTATTCCAAAACACATTGCCATCATTATGGATGGCAATGCTAGATATGCAAAAAAATTAGCATTACCAACCAAATTTGGTCATAAAAAAGGCACAGAAAATGTCGAAAAAATTGCTGAGGATTGTATCAAAATTGGTGTTAAATATTTAACCTTATATGCCTTTTCCTCGGAAAATTGGAATCGTCCAGAAGATGAAGTTAATTATTTAATGGATCTTTTATATGAGTATTTGAACAAAGACTCGCAAAGACTTACCAAAAATGGCATAAAAATAATAATTTCTGGAAATTTAGATAAGGTTAGCGAAAAATTACGCACAAAAATTTTAGAAGTTCAAGAATTTTCCAAAAATAATAAAAATCTGATTTTGAATGTAGCCTTTTCTTACGGAGCAAGGCAAGAGATGGTTGATGCCACTAAAAAAATTGCAATTGCTATCGAAAATAAATCAATTAACATTGATGATGTTAATGAAGATTTATTCAAAAATTTTTTATACAGACCAGAAATTCCAGATCCAGATTTACTTGTTAGAACTGGTGGAGATTTTCGAGTTAGTAACTTTTTATTATGGCAAATTGCCTATACCGAGCTATATTTTTGTAATAAAATGTGGCCAGAATTTAGTAAGCAAGATTTGTTAAAAGCAATCAATAATTTTAACCAAAGAGAGAGGAGATATGGAAAAAGATAATTTAAATAAGTTTTTAAAATATCCTGTAGTTATATATAATTTTTTTCTAAGAATTTTTAATAAAATCGTTGCTCAAGTCCATTATTTAGACCCATCTGAAAATACTCGCAAAAGAATTATTAGCTCTTTAGTTATGATTCCAGTTGCTTTGATTGCAATTTTTGCTTCTCAAAAACTATTTATTTTTCTTGCCATTTTAATTGCAGTTTTAATGGCGTTTGAATGGTCAGAAATGTCAAGAAATATGCCCAATCCAAACAAGTGGCGCACCATTGGATTTTTTTATATTACTATTCCAATTTATTGTGCAATTTCTTTGCGAATTTTAGATGATCAAATTATTTTTTGGATGTTTTCAATTATTTGGGCGACAGATATTTTTGCTTTTTTTGCCGGTCGTTCCCTTGGTGGTCCTAAAATTGCCCCAACAATTTCTCCAAATAAAACTTGGTCGGGTTTAATCGGCGGAGTTCTTGCAAGCATTGCTATTGGCTTAATATCAACCTTTGCTTTTCCGGGTTCTTGGACTTTTTTTGTAGCAATTAGTATATTGATTTCTTTAGTTGAGCAAATTAGCGATTTAACCGAGTCAAAATTCAAAAGAATTTTTGGAGTTAAAGATTCTGGCAATATAATTCCAGGACATGGTGGTGTCCTTGATCGCCTTGATGGCATGATTTTTGTAGCACCCTTGGTTTATTTTCTTACCAAGATTTTTCCTTCACAATTTGGATTAGCTTAAATATGAATTTAGAACAAGATTTATTAGAAATTGCTGGTAAAAAATTTCACTCAAGATTGTTAGTTGGTACTGGCAAATATAAGGATTTTTTTGAAACCGCACTCGCAATCGAAGCCTCGGGAGCCGAGATTGTAACCGTTGCTTTACGCCGAGTAAATATTGAAAAAAAAGGGGAGCAAATGTTGCAAGATTATCTTAGCCCACTCAAATATACTTACTTGCCAAATACCGCTGGATGCTTCAATGCTGAAGATGCGGTGCGAACCTTGAGACTTGCCAGAAGTGCTGGAGGTTGGAATTTGGTTAAGCTTGAAGTTTTATCCGATGAAAAGACGCTTTATCCAAATGTCATTCAAACTATCAAGGCTGCTGAAATGTTAAAAAAAGATGGCTTTGATATTATGGTTTATACTTCCGATGACCCAATTGTTGCCAAGGAGCTTGAAGATATTGGTTGTTGTGCCATAATGCCACTTGGAGCGCCAATTGGCTCTGGACTTGGTATCCAAAATCGTTTAAATATTGAATTTATTGTTGAACAATCGAAAGTGCCAGTTTTGGTTGATGCAGGAGTTGGAACTGCATCTGATGCTTCGATAGCTATGGAAATTGGATGCGATGGCGTGCTTTTGAACACGGCAATTGCTAAAGCTCAAAACCCAATTAAAATGGCAAGAGCCATGAAATTGGCGGTGGAAGCCGGTAGGCTGGCTTTTTTATCGGGTCGAATGCCAAAGAAAAATTTTGCTAGCCCATCATCTCCAACCGAAGGAAAAATTACCTAAAAATTATGAATACATATTCTTTTCATCCATCAATTTTACGCGCTTATGATATTCGCGGAATCTATAATGAAACTTTATTTGACCGTGATGCGTATTTTATTGGCAAATGCTTTGCCAATGTTTTGCAACAAAAATCTAAAAATAAAATTGTAGTTGCTTGCGATGGTAGAGTGAGTTCACCAATTTTAAAGCAACGACTAATTCAAGGATTGCAAGAAAGTGGAATGGAAATTGTCGATATTGGAGTTGGCCCGACTCCAATGTTATATTTTGGGGTTTATGAATTGAATTTTGATGCTGGTATCATGATTACTGGCTCGCATAATCCAAAAAATCACAATGGTTTCAAAATGATGATTAAGGGTGAAAATTTTCACGGCGAAAATATTTTAGAGCTTGCCAAAATTCTTGCCAAAAATGAATTTAAAAATAGCGATGGTTCAATTAAAATTGTCGACATCAAAAATAAATATTTAGAAAGATTGCTTTTGGATTGCGATTTATCTCAGTCTGAGTCGCAACTTCTCAATGAAATTGAACTTAACGAAAATTTACGCAATTTAAAAATCGTCTGGGATGCTGGGAATGGCTCGGCAGGAGAGATAATGACCTCGCTTTCTAAAAGAATTTATGGAGAACATCATTTGCTTTTCAATGAAATTGACGGCGATTTTCCAAATCACCATCCCGACCCAACTGAAGAAAAAAATTTGCAAGATTTAATCAAAATGGTGCGTCAAAAAAAATGCGATTTAGGTATTGCTTTTGC
>JBMSPZ010000058.1:0-8708 GCA_049423025.1 Rickettsiales bacterium | reverse complement strand
CCTTTTATATCAATATTCTCAAAAGCTAGATTTAAATCGATAATTGGCGAAGGTCTAAAAAAACTTGCCTCAAAATTACCCGAGCCCTTAATGACCTCAGAATCAATATTGATATTTTCTATTTCCTGCCCGCCTTTTAAAAGAGCGATAATATCGTCTTGGTCGCCCGAATTTTGCTGATTATGAAATAATTCTTGTTGATAAATTTCATCAAGTTTTTTGTCGTAATAAATCGCACTCTCACCAACATCCGCCAAAATATGAAACTCATGAGACAAATCTCCGCCAATGGCTCCAGTATCGGCTCGAAGAGCAATTGGTTGCAAACCCATTTTTATGAAAATTTTAAAATAAGTTTGATACATTAAGTCGTAAGTTTTTTTGGCATTTTCTTCATTGATGTCAAATGAATACGAGTCTTTCATCAAAAATTCACGACCACGCATTAAACCAAATCTTGGGCGGATTTCATCACGAAATTTCCAATTAATTTGATAGAAATTTTTTGGCAAATCCTTGTAAGAATTAATATTTTTGCGAAACAAATCAGTGATAACCTCCTCATGGGTAGGTCCATATAAAATATCGCGATCATGGCGATCTTTAATGCGAAGCATTTCCTTACCATAAGCATCATAGCGACCCGACTCAATCCATAATTCTGCGGGCTGAATTGTGGGCATCAAAACCTCAAGGGCACCTGCTTTATCCATTTCTTCTTTGATGATTTTTTCTACTTTTCGCAAAACTCGAAGCCCAAGCGGAAGCCAAGAGTAAATTCCGCTCGCAGTCTGGCGAATCATGCCAGCTCGAACCATTAGCTGGTGCGAAACCACCGTGGCATCAATTGGATTTTCTTTTAAAGTTGGAATGAAATAATTGGACAAAAGCATAAATTTATAATTCAATTTTTGATAAATTGCCAATATCGTTAAATAATTCACGAATTAAGGCGAGCAAAATCAAACGGTTTTCTCTGGTGTTATTATCAACATCATTGACCACAATATGATCAAAAAAATGCGTTAACGGTGCTTCAATAATTGCCAGCAAAGCTAAAGCTTTTTCAAATTCTGCCTTGGAAACTAGCTTGTGGAAAGGCTTAGAAACCTGCTTGATTCTGCGGTAAAGCAATCTTTCATATTTACTCTTAAAACCTAAAATCGAAGGTCGACCTTGATAAATTTTCTTGTCCTTATTTTCTTCAATCGACAATATATTTGCCGATCTTTTATAGAGACTAATTAAGTTTTTATTATTTTCGTTATTAATAAATTCATTGAGGAATTTGATTTTTTTGATTAGATACAAAACATCAACCATCTTATGTTTGTCAAGGTTGTCGATATAATCATTTAGTACCATTTGCAAAATATCTGGGCGAACATTTTCTTGCTCTTTTAGATAAATTTTTAGACGCTCAATGATAAATTTAACAATCTCTTCAATTAAATTTTTCTTTAAAATAAAGAAATCTTTTTTATTTGGAGATAAATAATTTTTTAACATTTTTGGCGGAAAAGTTTTTAAAGAGCGCTCCACTAAAATTCGAATCGGAAAAGCAATATTATGCTGATGCGAGGTTCTAATGATACCAAGGGCGTAGCGCCTTAATGCATAAGGGTCACGCGAGCTTGATGGCTTTTCATTTACCAAAAAGAAACCTACAATATTATCAATTTTGTCGGCAATTGATAAAGTTATACCAAGCGCTTGTTTTGCTACTTCTGAATTAGCACCAATTGGTAAATAATGCTCATAAATCGCTTCAACAATTTTATGGTTTTCGAGTTGTTTTTTTGCATAAAAACTGCCGAAATAACCTTGCAATTCGGGCATTTCAGCAACCGCCTTAGTGCATAGATCAGCCTTTGCCAAATCCACCGCCCTATCAATCAAATTAATGTCGCAATGCGGTGTGAAGACCGATAAAAATTTTGCCATTTCTTTGAATCGAGAAATTTTTTCAGCCATATTGCCAATTTTTTGGTGCTGAATTACATTTACCAAATTTTCTTTAAAATTAATTAAAGGCTTTTTCAAATCTTCTTCAATGAAAAATTTTAAATCATTAAGTCTTGCTCGCATGATTTTTTCGTTGTCGCGAATAATTTTTTCTTGATTATGTTCGCCCACTTCACAATTACAAATGAATAAAAAATAAGGCGAAAAATTACCATCATAATCATTGGTGCAAATATATTTTTGATTATGTTGCAAAGTTATATTTAAGGCTTGATGGGGAAGTTCAAGAAAAATATTATCAATTTTTCCAACCAAAACCGTTGGATTATCAGCCAAACCGACTAATTCTTCAAAAAAATTGGATTGAAAGAAATTTATATTAATCGTAATTTGCTTTTCTTTTAAAATTTTGGCAATTTGATTTGAAATAATTTCTTTACGACGAAATTGGTCGATGATAATATGATTTTCTTGTAAAACCTCTTGATAAGTTGAAGCATTTTTTATTTCAATAATTTGTAAATTTTTGCCAAAAGTTTTGTTGTTTGAATTGAGATGGGCAAAAGAAAAATCAATAATTTTCTCATTGTAAAGCGCCAAAATCGCACGAATCGGGCGAATCCATTTAAATTTTAAATCATTTGCTACATTGTAAACCATGGTTTTGGTCCAGATATTTTGCATTTTTAACAAAATACTTGGCAATGCCAATTTAATTATTTCTTCAGTTGGAGTTTTAGATTGAGGCTTTTCAAAAACATAAAATCCATCATGAATTTTTAAATCTGAAGCACCGGATAAACCCATTGACTTAGCAAAACCTTCAATCGATTTTGGATCGGCATCAGCTTTTGGACCAATTTTTCTTTGCGATTGTTGCAATTGAAAATCTTGAATATTTTTTAATGAAAAAACTAAACGATTTGAAGAAATATATGATTTCAAGTCGTTTGGTTGATAATTCAAATTGCTCTTTTTTAAAACCTCATTGACAATTTTATCAAAATTCTCAAGAGCAGTTTTTTGCATTTTTGCTGGAATTTCTTCGCTATATATTTCTAAAATAAAATCAGACATAATTAAAAATTGGTTTGTTCAATGCGGATAAATTTTAAGTTTTTGATATGATTTTTATCAACCATTTCAAGCGCATCAATTATTTGCTTTTCTTGATGTGAGCCTGTTATGATTGCAACAATCACCATATTTTGTTCTGGAAAATTTTCGTCAATTTGATAAATTACCTTATCAATTTTTATACGATTAGCAAAAACCTCATCCAAAATATTATTTTTAGAAATTGAATTTTTGTCAAAAGAAAAAGTAATAAAATATTGCCCCACTCTTTCATTGATTTTAATGATTTGTGGTTTTTTTAAATTAACTGAATCAGCATTAAATAGAAAATTTTGATTTCGTTCACAAGCAATATCAATAATATCAGCAACTACCGCCGAACCAGTTGGTAAGCCACCAGCTCCTCGACCAATCATTAGATTATATTCAAAATTTGAACCTTTAGAAAGAAGTGCATTATATGAACCGTCAACTTGAGCAATTTTTTCATTAGCTTTAATCAAGGCAGGATAAACAGTTTGCTGAACCTTATCGCCTAATTTTTTAAAAATACCAAGTAATTTAATTTTATAACCAAATTCATCGGCTAAGTTAATGTCTCGAATGGAAATTTGGTCAATGCCTTCAACATAGCTATTTTCGTAGTCTGGAAGCGATGATTGAGCAAGTGCAGAAAGTAAAACGATTTTGTGAGCGCTGTCATTGCCTTTAATATCGAAAGTTGGGTCGGCTTCAGCATAGCCAAGTTTTTGCGCTTCATCAAGCGCAATTTTATAATCTTGTTTTTCGTTTTTCATTTTGGTTAAAATGAAATTACAAGTGCCATTTAAAATTCCATAAATTTCAGAAATTTCATTGGCCACAAAACTTTCGCGAACCGCTTTAATTACTGGATTAGCTCCAGCTACAGCCGATTCATAAGCAATATAACCTTGATATTTATCAACCCATGATTGAATTTCAGCGCCATGTAAGGCAAGCAAAGCCTTATTGGCAGTAACGACTTTTTTGTTATTTTTTAAAGCGCTATGAATTAAATCCTTGGCAATGTCGCAACCACCAATTAACTCAACGACAATATCGACCTTTGGATCTTGCGCAAGGTGCAAAGGGTTTTCATAAAAGCGAATTTTTGGATCTAGATAATCTTTTTTACTTCTTGAACTCACCGCAACAATTTCGACAACTAAATTTGAACGCAAAGCAAACAAATCTTTATTGTCTTGGATAATTTTGTAGACTCCAGTGCCTACAGTGCCAAGCCCAGCTATGGCAATATTGATTTTTTTCATGATTTTAAAAATTTTTAAAAAAACAAATGTATTTTTATAACTTGTTGGTAAAATGATATTATAATAAAAAATTTCATAAATTAAAATCTTTTTTTTAAATATTTTTCAATCAATGATGAATAAAAATAAATTTTATCCACAAGCCAATCAAAATCTTGATTTTGCTAAAATGGAAGAGGAAATACTAAAATTTTGGCAAGAGCAAAAAATCTTCGAAAAATCCATCGCAATTCGTAATTTTAACGAAGAACTCGATGAAGACAACACCTCGCCCGTCATTGATAGCTGTGCTTTAAAGGAGCATAGCAATTGTAGGCATCACCATGATGAAAAAAACGAATTTGTCTTTTACGATGGCCCACCCTTTGCCAATGGCCTTCCGCATTATGGCCACCTTCTTACAGGCTTCATCAAGGATTTATTCGCCCGCTATCAAACCATGAAGGGCAAAAAAGTTGAACGCAGGTTCGGCTGGGATACTCACGGCTTGCCAGTGGAAATGGAAACCGAAAAAGAGCTTAGCAAAGAATATCAAAAAAATATTTCAGGACAAATTGCTATCAAAGAATTTGGCATTGAAAAATTTAATGATGCCTGTCAAAAATCAGTAATGAAATATGCAAGTGAATGGGAGCATTATGTGACTCGTCAAGGGAGATTTGTTGATTTTAAAAATAGCTACAAAACCATGGATTTAAGCTATATGGAATCGGTGATCTGGGCTTTTAAAGAGCTATTTGACAAGGGCTTACTCTATGAAGATTTACGAGTTGTACCTTATTCTTGGGCGTGCCAAACTCCACTTTCCAATTTTGAAACCAGAATGGACAATGCCTACAGGCAAAAGGCTAGCAAAACTGTTAAAGCTAAATTTTACCTCAATGAAATTCCAAAATTTTTAACCGATTTTAATCAAGATTTATCCAAAGTGGCATTAATCGCATGGACCACCACACCTTGGACTTTGCCTTCAAATCTAGCTTTAGCAATTGGAGCGGAAATTGAATATGCCTTAATCAAAAAAGATGATGAAATTTTAATTTTAGCCAAAAATTTAATTGAAAAATTTGCCAAGGATTTGGGCGAGCATCAACTGCTTGGAAGCCTTATGGGTAGTGAGTTGGTTGGGTTAAGCTATCAGCCGATTTTTCCATATTTTGAGTTTTTAAAAAGTGGTGTCAAAGAAAAAAATTTTTCTGCCAATCCAAATATTTTCACGATTTTGGCAGGTGATTTTGTTTCAACCGAAGAGGGAACTGGAATTGTTCATATTGCCCCAGGATTTGGCGAAGATGACCAAATTATTTCTAAGGCTAATCACATTCCAACTATTTGCCCAGTCGATGAAGCAGGCAAATTCAATAGCTTAGTCATTAATAAAACTCTATTTGAAATTTTCACCAAAGATTATCAAATTCCGAATTTACCAAATCTTCAAGGTCGCCAAGTCTTTGAAACTAACGACGACATCATCAAATTTCTCAAAGAACAGAAATTAGTTTTTGGCAATCCCGAACAAATTCTTCACAATTATCCACATTGCTGGCGTACCGATACACCATTGATTTACAAAGCCGTAAGTTCATGGTATGTTAAGGTCGTGGCCTTTAAAGATAAAATGGTGGAACTAAATCAGCAAATTAACTGGATTCCAGAAAATGTTAAAGACGGACAATTCGGTAAATGGCTCGAAGGTGCCAGAGATTGGTCAATCACTCGCAATCGCTTTTGGGGTTGCCCAGTTCCTGTGTGGAAAAGCAAATCTGGAAAAATTCGCGTCTTTGGCTCAATTGCTGAAATTGAAAAAGTTTCAGGCAAAAAAATCGATAATTTGCACCGCCCCTTCATCGATGAAATTACTTTCGAAGAAAATGGTGAAATTTTTGAAAGAGTTTCCGATGTGCTTGATTGTTGGTTCGAGAGTGGGTCAATGCCATTTGCCCAAGTTCATTATCCTTTTGAAAACAAAGAATGGTTTGAAAATAATTTTCCAGCAGATTTCATTACCGAATATCAGGCTCAAACTCGAGGCTGGTTTTATACCATGATGGTTTTATCAACCGCTTTATTCAACCGAATTCCATTTAAAAATGTAATTTGCCACGGCACCATTCTTGATGAAAATTCGCAAAAATTATCAAAACGCCTTAGAAATTACGCCGACCCTTTAGAAATATTTTCAACGATTGGCTCCGATGCTATGCGCTTTTTCATGATCTCGCAACCCGTAATGCGTGGTCAAGAATTGCGGATTGATAAAGACGGTAAAGCCATTCGCGACACGCTTCGATTGTCAATAAAACCTCTAATCAATGCTTATAACTTCTTCTGCCTTTATGCCAATGCAGATGGCATCAAAGCGCAAAGAATTAATTACCACCAAGAATTTCCAAATATTTTGGATAATTATATTTTGTCCAAATTAAAAATTTGCGTAAATAATATCGAAAAATCGATGGATAAATTCGATACTGTTATTGCCTGCGATGAGTTCAATAAATTTTTTGAGGTGCTAAATAATTGGTATATCCGTAGAAATCGTCAACGCTTTTGGAAAAGTGAAATTGACCAAGACAAGCAAGATGCCTACAATGTTTTATTTACGGTGCTAAATATTATGTGCGAGTCCTCGGCCTCGTTATTGCCATTTACTTGCGAATATGTTTGGCAGGGTTTAAATCAAACTTCAGCAACATGAAAATAAAAAAAATTGTAAATTTTAATTTAAAGAGCGCCTGCGAAACCGCCATATATGGAATATTTAGTTCATTAAAATCAAAATTTTCCATCGACAATTTTATCGCCAAAGAAATATATGAAATCGCCTTTCGTGATTACTATAATTTATATTTGAAAACCCATATTTCGCCAATTGAAAATTTTCGTCTTTATAATTTAAAAACTCTAAAATTTTTCACATATTCAATTATTGTTTTTGGTATTTTGGTTTTTTATCAACAAATTTATTTAAAAAAAGCTCCGAATAATTTCTGGTTTTTTGCAATTTTGTTGTCGCTAATTATAATTTTTATCGCCAACCACTTAAATCAAGGATTTCAAGCCAATTACAAAAAGAATTTTTTACAATTTTTTTTCAAATTTTTTGGCGATAATTTTTTATATAACGAAAATGGCACCAACCTATTTAAAAGATATCAAGAGTTCAACATTTTGCCTGATTTTGAAACTCAACTTTGCGATTGCCAAGATTTAATTACCGCCAAAAAAGATAATTGTCATATTGCCATTCAAAAAATTATTTTACGCAACAAGGATGTTATTTCCAAAAAAAATCCACGCTTTAACCGAGGCGATCTTGCCTTGATGCATAAAAAAAATATTCCGGAATTCATTAACAAAGAAAGAATCACCAAAATCAGCGAAGGCATTGCCTTTTTAGTCGATTTTAATCATGATTTTAATGCCAAAACCATTATTAGACAGGCTAAATTTCCAGAAAATCCTGACCCAGAAAATCTCGAAAAAATCGAAATTAACAATGAAGATTTTAATAAAAATTTTATAGTTTTTTCAAATTGTGGCGTTGAATTTAACGAATTATTTTCGATTGAATTTATTAACGCCTTCAGCCTTTTACTTGAAAATTTTAAAATCAATAAAAAATCAATTGGCAATAAAAATATTAAAACCATTACCGCCTCTTTTCAAAAAAATTCAATGCTAATTTATATTGAAAGAAATGAGTCAATTTTTATGCCATCGATTATTTCCAAGCAACTTAATTTGGTGGAAGAAAGCAAAAAAATCATTACTGAGTTTAATGGCATCTTTCGCATAAATAATGCCATTAACGAAATTTATCACAAAGGCGAAGAAGAAGAGTTTCATTTGTAAGAAATAAAGATTTTAGAAGGAGGAATTTGTATTCCTCTTTTTTACCCAAAGTTATTTGAAATAAAAAACTACAATTAAATTCAAGCCATTTAGCCTCTATTTAATAATAAAATTAATACTTGATTTTTATAATTATTATTTTTTATTATATCTCTTATTTATTATATAAGAATATTAATTTCGAATATAAAAACTATATTAACTTATTAAATTAATTTAAAATCCAATGAAACAAGAAATTCAAGCCTCACATCATCAAGAAAAATTTCAAGATATTATAAAGCTTTTAAAAAGAATTGATGATAGTTTTGAAGAAAAGGGGGTGAAAGATGGTGTTAAAAAATTTGATCTTGCATCGGTTGGGCATGAAATGATGCGCTCCAATAGTGAATTTTATAGAGATGGGGTAAATTTAGGCAGAGAATCATTTTCAACTTTAGCTACTGAGCCAGAAAATAAAAGAGATTTAGCAATGTATTTTCTTGCTACAATGTATTCATCTTGGGAGATTGAAAAAAA
>JBMSPZ010000057.1:0-8863 GCA_049423025.1 Rickettsiales bacterium | reverse complement strand
TTCTTGATGCCCCAATATGCTGAGTTCTTCCACCATGTTCGCCTGAAGCTACATCAGTTGCACGAAGAGCGTCAAGTAGCGAAGTTTTACCATGGTCAACATGCCCCATAATAGTAACAATTGGTGCTCTAAAATGCAGTTCTTCATTTGATTGGCTGTCATCTAAAACATTTTCTACATCGGAGTGAGAAACTCTTTTGCTGGTATGACCAAATTCATGGATAATAATTTCGGCAGTTTCGGCGTCAATAGCTTGATTGCTGGTAACCACCATGCCCATAGTAAATAATTTTTTGACAACATCACCTGCTTTTTCAGACATTCTTTCTGCTAGTTCCGAAACAGTAATTAACTCTGGCAAATTGACCTCTCTGGTCACTTTTTTATATTCTTTATTGTCTTGAATTATTTGTGGTTTAAATTTTTTCTTACGATGTTTGCGAAATTCAAAATCTTCTTCGCTTTCATCATCTGAAGCGCTAATAATATAGGTTAATTTTCTGGAATTAAATTTACTATTTTTAAAATTTTCTTTAGGATTGGTTTTTTTAATGTTGTCTTCTTCAAAATTTGGTTTTGCTAAAGGGTTTTTAACAGAATTATTGTTAAATTTTTTGATTGGTTTTTTGGTATCATTGCTAGATTTGGCCAGATTTGCAGAAATTTCTAACTCTTTTTTCTTTTTTTCTTCAATTAGTTTTTCACGCTCTTCTTTTTGTTTATTTTCAATTTGAAGGCTTAATTTGATTTTGTTGCGAACATCAAAGCCGTCAATTTTGATATCAATCAAATTATTATTAACAACAGCGCTGTTATCAACTTGCTTTTGATCTTGATTGACATCTTTGACAACTTTATTTTCTGCTGGTTTATCGATAAGATTATTTGTATTTATTTCTAAATTATTTGGCTGATTTTCCAAAGAAGGAGTTTCAACAATTTCGACGGTTTTTTTGGCTTTTTTTAATATTTCAAAAGTTTTGATTTCTTTATCTTCGATTTTTTCTAAAGTATTATTGTCGCTAATTGCTTTAAATCTGGCTTCAAGCTCGTTTTTATTGAGCGATTTTGAATTTGAACTTGAACTTGAAGAACTCGGTTTTCTACCTTTAATAGTGACTTGAACCGAGGTGTTTGAAGTTTTTTTCTCTGAAGTTTTTTGACTGCTATTTTCGGTAATCGAGTTATTTACTTTGCTTGGCAACTTCAATGTAAGTTTGGAGCGAGTATTATTAGAATTTTTATCAGTCATTTGGGCAAAATTAAATTAAAATTAAGAATTTTTTTGCAAAAATTCTTCGGCACGACGCTTAATTTCGCCGGCAATTTCCTCATCAAATCCTTCAATTGACGCAATATCTGAAATTTCAGCATTGGCAAGAGATTCAATGTTGAGGAAGCCTTCAGATGCAAGAAGACTTGCAATCATATCTTCGACATCAAGCGCTTCAATAAATAATTTAGAAGCCTGATTGAATTCTGCAGTTCTTCTGGCTGATTCTTGTTCATCGGTCATCACATCGATTTTGTAGCCAACTAATTTTGAAGCTAATTTAACATTTTGTCCGCCTCTACCGATTGCAAGGCTCAATTGATCTTCGGCAACGACTACTTCAATTAAATTATTTTCTTCATCAACTACTACTTTACTGACCTTAGCTGGGGTTAATGAACTAATGACTAATTCGGCAATATTTGAAGACCATTTGATGATGTCAATTTTTTCGCCTCTTAGTTCGGAGCTAACTGATTGAACTCTATTGCCTCTAATTCCAATGAAAGAACCGATGATGTCAATATCATCGCGACGAGAATAAATAGCAATTTTTGAGCGAGAACCGGCATCACGGGCAACTGCCTTAACTTCGATATTGCCATCATTGAGCTCTGGAACTTCTTGTTCAAAAAGTTTAACCAAAAATTGTGGATGCGTTCTTGACAAAAATATTTGCGCACCAAAAGCCTCTTTGCGAACATCTTCTATATAGCAACGAATGCGATCACCGACTCGGAAATTTTCTCTAGCAATTAATCCGCTTTCGTGAATTACAGCTTCGAAACCATCAATGTCCATAACGATATTTTTTAAGCCGACCTTTTTAACTGAAGCGCTAACAACATCGCCAATTCTGTCTTTAAATTCATTATATTCTTTATTTTTTTCTGCTTCTTTTACTTTGCGAATGATTTCATTTCTAGCAACTTGAGCTACAACACGGTTTAAATCAATTGGCGGTAATTCTTGCATTAAAACATCGCCAATTTCAAGATTTGGATTATCTTTTTTGGCATGCTTAATGGTGATTTTGGTTCTAACATCAAAATCTTCAACATCATTATCAACTACTAATAATTTGTTATAGAGTTTGATAAGTCCAGATTTTTTATCAATTTTGCAATCAATATCAAGATGACCACCATATTTTTTCTTGGCAGCAAGCTTAATACCTTCTTCCATTGCCTCAACAACCTCTTGTAAAGTGATACCTTTTTCATGAGCAATATTTTCTGCTACTAAAAGAATTTCTTTGTTACCCATTATAGTAAAGTTGCTAGCCATAAAGTTGATAGTTGTAGTTAAAGTTATTTAAAATTTAAAGGATTATTTATAATAGAAATGATGTAATGAAATTATAAAATTCAAATTATTTTAAATCAAGATTTTTTATTTCATCATCAAAATAATATCTGTCAATCGCAGGATCTTGAATTTCGCTGGAGGGTGCTAAATATGGATTTGGTGCCAAATTTACAGTGTTATATGGATTAAAAATTGGGTTGTAATAATCTGAATAGATTGGAGCTAAATAAGGATGAATTGGTTTTTTAACGGCATTTTTAAAAGAATTATCTGGCTTTGGATTTAAATCCTTTTGGCTAATTTTGACATTGTTATTTTCAGTTTGATTATTGTTATAATTATTTTCATTGGGATTTTTTTGATGAAAATATTGGGTTGAATTTTGAATTATGTCATCTTTGCTAAAATCATTCGGTTGTAATTTTCGATTTTCGGTAAAGAGAGATTTAATCAATCTATGTTTGCTAAATTCTGTGTATTTATAATTTATAAAATCTAAAATTTGAAATGATGAGGCATCAAAATTGATAGTAATTTCACCCGCATAATTTAAAAAATCCTGATGGGCTACAAATCCCCAATCTTCAATATATTTTTTTCGAGATTTGCCAAAAATTAACGGAATATTATGAGAATTACAATTTACATATTCTAAATATATTTTGCCTGGATTGCTAATTAAGGTAATATAATTACTTTCGTTATCTTCAATAACCTCAACCTTTTCTTTATAATCATCTCGAAAAGATAATTTACATTTAAATCTAGAGTCAACTCTATTGGCAACTTCATCATTTACCACATATTTTACCGATAAAATAGAATAGGTTCTGTCGGAAAAATTCCCATTAGCCAAACTGTTAAAACAAAAAAAATTTGTTAGGAAAAAACTTAAAAATAACAGTTTTTTTGGTTGAAACATATTAAAAAACAATGATGCAATTTAGTTAAGAAAATATTTAAATTATTTATTTAAAACATTTTTTTTAATTTTAAATAACTTTTCTTAAATTTTTTAAAAAAATTACTTGCAAGTAAAAAAATTATGTTTCATAATAAACTATGTCGGGAGTGTATCAGAATATAAAAACTTTTACAGTGAATATGAATACACACGCTGGGTTTGCGTGGTGGTGGCTCCCGATATATTAAATATTTCCTTTCCACTTAAAAAATTTTTATATAATTTTTCTTAGTAAAGTTTAACTTATCTTATTAAAACCTTCTCTTCTATACTTATTTCATACATATAATATCCAGAAAAGTTGAATCTAAAATAAATGAATAAATCTTTAGTTTCATATTCATTGATAACAATTTCTTGATCACAAAAACAATTTAAAATCTTAATTGGATTACTAAATTCAGCGGGTCTATTATATATTGAATTGCTGATATCGGTCATTTTTAATAAGATTTTTTTTGGTTTATCGCTATTATTAGTAATGGAAAATTTAGCAATAGTTTTAGAATTATCCATTTTGGCAATATAGGAATCAAAGCCTTGTAGTCTATATAAATCAAACATGTAATTGATATTAGACTTTTCGGATTCATTGATAAAATTAAAATTAGAATTGATTAAATTAAAATTTTTATCCGAAATAAATTCTATTTTGCTAGCATTGTTTTTATATTTAAAAATTATTACGCCAGCTGTTTCAAAATTCTTTTTTAAAAAAGAAATATCGCTAAAAAATATTGGAGTGCAATTTTGTTTTAATAAACATTGATTATTTCGATAATTTAAATAAATTATTCCTAAGAAAAAAATAATTAAAATTCGTAACAAAATTTTTATATAATGATTCATAATTTTAAAATGATTGAAAAATATTTCACTAATGAAACTCCAATTAATTGCAATTTTCAAGAACCTTTTGCAATTTTTTCATTATGGCTTGATGACGCCAAGAAAAATTCTCAAATTATTGAACCAACTGCAATGTGTTTGGCAACTAGTGTTAATGATGTTGTTAGTTCAAGAATGGTATTACTAAAAAAAATTGATGAATCGGGTTTTTGTTTTTATACTAACTTTAACAGCAATAAGGGTGGACAAATTTTTAAAAATCGAAATGTAGCTTTATGTTTTTATTGGGGAGCGCTTGGAAGACAGGTAAGGGTTGAAGGAAAAGCCGTAGAAGTCAGTATGGCTGAAGCTGATGATTATTTTGCGAGTCGTCGAAGAGAAAGTAGAATAGGGGCTTGGGCTTCAAAACAATCTTCAATCATGAAAAAATGGCAAGAATTTTTGGATGCAATTGCTTTTTTTACCAAAAAATTTGAAAATTCTGATGTGCCAAGACCTCAAAATTGGTCAGGCTTTAGAGTTGTTCCAAATAAAATTGAATTTTGGCAAGAAGGGGATTTTAGAATTCATCAAAGAGTAGTTTTTGAAAAATCTAGCGAAACCTCTCAAAATCAATGGATAGTTAATAAATTATACCCTTAAAATTTATGAATTTTAATAAATTATGCGAAGATTTTTTGCAAGATTTAGCAATTGCTATTGAAAAAAAAGATAGCAATTCTAATCTTGAAACTGATTATTTAGATGGAATTTTAAATATTAAAATTTTAAAAAATTCTAAAACATTTGTGATTAATCGCAATTCTGGCAATCAAAAAATTTGGTATTCATCGCCTTTCTCTGGTGCTGATTACTTTGCATTTGATGATGTTTCAGGGCAGTGGATAAATTCAAAAAAAATTGAATTAACTCTAAAATTAATGAGTGAATTGCAGGAATATTTTAACTAAAAATTAACTAAATTATGAAAAAAATTTTATTAATAGAGGGCGATGGAATTGGTCCTGAGGTGGTTTTACAAACTAAAAAAATTATTGATTTTTATACCAATAATACCGACTTAAAATTTGAAACTGAAAATGCCTTACTTGGCGGAATAGCTTATGATAAGGTTGGAACTCCTTTTCCTTTGGAAACTTTAGAATTAGCCAAAAAATCCGACGCTATTTTACTTGGAGCAGTTGGCGGATTAAAATGGGAAAGTTTAGAATATAAACATCGTCCCGAAAGAGGATTGCTTGGAATTCGCAAAGAATTGGGTTTGTTTGCAAATCTTCGCCCAGCCAAAGTATTTGATGCTTTAGCTGACAGCTCTTCATTAAAAAAAGAAATTGTTAGCGGACTTGATATTATGATTGTTCGCGAGCTTACTGGAGATTTATATTTTGGCGAGCCAAGATATGTCAAAACTCTTGAAGATGGCTCCAGACAGGGCGTTAACACCATGACTTATAATTCAAAAGAAGTTGAAAGAATAGCCAAAGTTTCTTTTGAATTAGCCAAAGTTCGTGGCAATAAATTATGTTCGGTTGACAAAGCCAATGTTATTGAAACTACAGAAATGTGGCGTGAAGTGGTGAGTGAAGTTGGGGCAAAATATTATCCACAAATCGCCTTGAGCCATATGTATGTTGATAATGCATCGATGCAACTAGTTAGAAATCCGAAGCAATTCGATGTAATCGTTACAGGCAATATGTTTGGCGATATTTTATCCGATACCGCTTCAATGCTTACCGGCTCTCTTGGCATGTTGCCATCAGCATCACTTGGCGAAAAACAAAAAAATGGACAACAATATGCCTTATATGAACCAGTCCATGGTTCTGCACCAGACATAGCTGGTAAGAATATTGCCAACCCGTTGGCAACAATTTTAAGCTTGGCGATGATGCTTCGATATTCATTTAATTATCTTGAAGATGCTGATAAACTCGAATTGTCAGTTCAAAAGGTTTTAGAAAAAAATATTCGCACTCAAGACATTGCCAATGCCAATTCTCAAATCGTTTCTTGTAGCGATATGGGCGAAAATGTTTTGAAAGAATTGCAAAAATTATACTAAAATATTAATTTTTTAATATGACCAAAATACTCAAAACCCTAATTATAATTTTTGGTCTATTTGCAAATAATGTATATGCTGATATATTGCGTCCAACTACCTTTGATGAGCGTCCAAATTGCGAAAAATCAAAAGGTATGTGGAGAGATTTTGGCAATAGTTGCGTTGGAAAATGCGAATCTAAGCTTGATAAATTTGCGGTTTGCTCTTATGCAATCACCTTTGGTTGTGATTGCGGAGCAAATCGATGCTATTACGAAGATAGATGCATTTTAATATCTGAATATGTTAAAATTCATGAACAAAAAATGGCTGAAGAGCAAAAAATTTCTGATGAATATAAAATTAAAAGACAAAATGCTTTAAAAAAATTTCAAAATAATTATATCAATAAATTAGCGGGAATTTTTGGTCAAGATCCAAATTATATTCATAATTATCCTAAGCAACCAAGACCGCTAGCGCAAAATGAATTTAAAAATACTAATCGACTTTTAATTTATAATGAAATCATAAAAAAGAAAAATGAAAGAACCGCAGAATTAACCAAAAAATATGATGAAGAATTAGCTAAAGTCAAAGAAGATCAAGAAAAATCTATTGCAGAAAAAGAAGAGTTAATTAAAAAAATCAATGAAGAAAAATCAAAGTTAAAAGTAATCGCCGAACTTAAAGAGGTAGTTCCAGTTGAAGAGGAAAAAGATACTGTAGTTAGCAAGAAAAAAACTCAAAAAGTCACTAAAGATGATGATCAAGGCATTTTAGCTGACCTCATTGATAATGAGGCTGAGCAAGAGATAGCGCCAGCAATTCAACAATCTGAAAAAACTAATAATAAAAAAATATTACCAGAAAATAAAAATGCCACAGACCAAGACAAAATTTATTCACAAGCTTCAAATTCCATTAAAGAAGCTACAACTCCACAAGATTACTTACAAAAAATAAATGATGTTGCAAATAATATTGCTAAAAATAATCTTAACGGTAATAATAATTCTACCAATGAAATTCCGCCACTTTACATTAAACAACAAAATGGAGAGCAGGATTTTGCCAATAGAAATATAATCGACAATACAGCAAATGTTCCTCAATTTCAAAATTAAATGAATAAACTTAGTCAAATTTTAACATTTTTATTTAAAAAACTCTCTGGAATCTTAATGATAATTTATGCAATTTTTTATGCATTAATTCTTTTGAGTTTTAATGGAGACGACCCTTCCTTTAACACCTTTACAACCACTAAAGAAATTGAAAATATTGGTGGAAATTTAGGGGCAAAAATTGCCGATTTGTCTTTTCAATTTATTGGTTTTTCAGCATTTTTTGTAGTAATTATATTTTTAAGTTTTGGCGTCCAATTATTATCAAATAAACCATTAAGATTATTTTTAGTTAAAATTATTTTAATTCCATTTTGTTTATTATCATTTTGCTTGGCTTTATCGATGCTTCCAAAGCCAGACTCTTTTGAATTTTTATCGATGGGAGGAGTAAATGGCACATTCTTATTTTTGAAATTAAAATTCGTACCTTACGCCTTATTATTTGCTTTAAGTCTGATTTTGGGTTTAGTCTTATTTTCTATAATTATCGAAGTTAAGCTATATGACTGGATTTATGCCTTTAGATACAGCTTTGTTTTTAGCAGATATGTTTTAGAAAAATATTTATTATCCAAAAAAATAAACGCCAAAAAATCATTAATTTTAAATGAAAAGAGTCAAGATGGTGAAGATGAAAATATTGAAATTGATGAAGAAAATAGCGATGAGGATGAGGAAGATTTAGAAGATGAAGAAAATAAAAAAGTAATACAAAAAAACCACTTAAAACAACAGCTTAAAACTAGTAAAATTAAAAAACCAAAAAGAAAATTTAGCACTTATGTCTTGCCTACTTCGGATTTGTTAACAGACAGATCGTCAGAAAATAAGGATAAAAAAATTCCAAAGGAACTTGTGGAAAATCAATCAAGAATGTTGCTAAAAGTCCTTGATGATTTTGGGGTAAAGGGAACAGCGGTTGGCGCTAAGGTTGGTCCAGTTATTACTTTGCATGAATTTGAGCCAGAAGCAGGAACTAAGGCTTCAAGGGTAATCTCCTTATCCGACGACATTGCTCGTTCAATGAGTGCGATTTCGGCAAGAATTGCAGTGGTTTCGGGTAAAACTTCGATTGGTATTGAGTTACCAAATCCAAAAAGAGAAATGATTTTTCTTCGCGAAATGTTGGAGTCGAGAGATTATAAATTTTCACAATTTTTCTTACCAATGATTTTAGGAAAAGATATTGGTGGCGAAATTATGATTGCTGATTTAGCTAAAATGCCCCATTTACTAATCGCAGGTACTACAGGTTCTGGTAAATCGGTTGGCTTAAATGTGATGATTTTATC
>JBMSPZ010000056.1:0-8929 GCA_049423025.1 Rickettsiales bacterium | reverse complement strand
TAATTTTTTTAGAAAATGAACTAACTTATGGTTATAGTTTTGAAGAAGAATATGATGATGATCACATAGTTGAAATAGGTAAAGCAAAAATTTTAAAAGAAGGAACCGACATAACTATTATTGCATTCTCTTTGGTTGTAAAATATGCGCTTGAAGCCAGCGAGGAGCTAGAAAAAATGGGTATTTCAGCCGAGGTGATTGACTTAAGAACGATTCGCCCAATTGATCGCGAAACTATTGTTAATTCGGTTAAAAAAACTTCAAGATGCATCACGGTTGAAGAAGGTTTTCCTTTTGCTTCAATTGGCAGTGAAATCGCTTCAATATTAATTGAAGATGCATTTGATTATCTTGATGCACCAATAAAAAAATTAGCTTCGGTTGATGCGCCACTTCCATATGCGCAAAATCTTGAGAATTTGGCATTACCAAAAACTCGCGATATTGTTCGTTCTAGCTTAGAACTCTGTAACAAAAATAATTAATATGATAATTACAAAATATACATTATATAATTTTGTTAGAAGACATCGTATCAATAAATTGGCTTTTATTTCATACGGGGTTGCAATTTCTTTGATGATTTATTTTATGATGGTTTCCATATTTAGCGATAAAGGATTAATCGAATATTACTCACTTAAAAAACAAGCACAAAAAATTGAGCTAGAAAAACTTGAATTACAAAATAAAATTAGAGTCAAAAAAGATTTGATAAAGGGCATGAATTATGAATCCTTGGATTTAGATTTAGTCGATGAGCAATCTAGAAAAATTTTGGGGTATGTTGGTAAAGATGAGCTGGTAATTTATCAGGATCAAGAGCATAAACCAAATAAAAAATAGCATGACACTTAGTCGAGAAATTTTCAGAAAAATATTTCATTTATTTGCCTTCTTAATAGTGGTTGCATTTTATTATTTGGGCAAAGAAACTTTCGCAAAATTGTTTATTCCACTAACTATAATTATTTTACTTCTTGATTGGTCGAGATGTAAATTTGAAAAAATTCACAATTTATCATCTAGAATTTTTAGCTTGATTATGCGAGAAAAGGAGTTGCAAGAAAGAAAATTATCGGGAATGTCGTGGTTATTTTTATCGGCCAGTTTCAATTTTGCCTTATTTGAGCCAATTATTGCCATAACTGGTTTTTGTATATTGATATTTGCTGATTCCAGCGCTGCAGTAATTGGAAAATCATTCAAATCCAGAGCGTTTTATCAAAAAAGTTTATTTGGTTCAATTGCATTTTTTATTGTATCGATAATTATAATTGTAGTAATTGGGACATTTTTTAAATGCAGACCATCTTTTTTCTTTTTTGCAATTTTAGTATCAATCTATATCACTTATCTCGAGGCTTATCCTGATTTATTTAAAATTGATGATAATTTTTTAATTCCAATAGCATTTGGGATTTTAATGACCATGCTGAATTTTATGTGGCATATTGTTTAATAAAAAAATATGAATTTTTCGCGCGAATTTCCTGAAAAATTAAAAAATCGAATTTTATTATCAGATGTAATCGGTAAAAAGGTTAAGTTAAAAAAAACTGGCAAAGATTATCTTGGATTATGTCCATTTCATAATGAAAAATCACCATCATTTCATGTCAATGACCATAAAGGATTTTATCATTGCTTTGGATGTCAAGCACATGGTGATATAATAACATTCACAATCGAGCAAGAAAAAATACCCTTCAAGGAAGCGGTTATCAAACTAGCCGATGATTATGGAATTGAGATTCCAAGAGTTGATGTTAACTTAAATGCAAATACTGATTATCAGGCTGGTGATTTTGAGATTGCTGAAAAGATTAACCAATTTTTTGAACAAAATTTATATGATATAATCGGTAAAAATGCCCGTGAATATTTAAGAAAAAGAGGTTTTAATTCAAAGATTGCCAAAAAATTCCATATCGGATATGCACCAAATTCCTATGACGCATTGCAAAATTACTTAAAAAAACTTGGTTTTAGCGATAAATTAATTGAGAATTCTGGCGTAATTGGTAAAAGTGATAATGGTAGGATTTACGATAAATTTCGAAATCGAATTACCTTTGCAATTACCGACCGCAAAAATCGAATTATTGCATTTGGCGGTCGTTCACTTGGCGACGATATGCCAAAATATTTAAATTCGGCGGAAACTGATATTTTTAAAAAAAGCCAAACCTTATATAATTATTTCAACGCCAAAAAATCTATTCTAGAGCAGGGATATGCAATTATGGTCGAGGGTTATGTAGATTGTATTATTGTATCGTCATCGGGCCAAGAAAATGTTGTAGCAGGGCTTGGAACGGCAATTAGCGAAGATCATATCAAGCAACTTTTTAGCATTACCGACAAAATTATTATCTGCCTCGATGGCGATAATGCCGGAATTAAGGCTTCGAAACGGGTTTTGGAGTTGGGATTAAGTTTAATTAATTCTAAAAAGAATTTAGAATTTTGTTTGATTCCAAATAAAATGGACCCAGATGAATATATTCACGACTTTGGAGTTTTAGAATTCAAGAAATTATTAGAAAATGCCAAACCAGCTTCGCAAGCTTTATTGGATTTTGTGTGCGACGAGTTAAAAATCGATTTGCTTCAGGCAATTTCTCCAGAAAATAAAGCAAGATTAGAATATGAATTGGGTCAAAAAATTTCACAAATAAATGATGTACCAACAAAAAAATATTTCAATTTATTTGTTCGAGATGCCTTATTTTCTTTGGGTAAAAAAACTAAAAATTCAAATATTGCAGTTGTCAATAAATTGTCAATTGATAAAAATCCGCAGGAATTTCATATTCAAAATGCTTTGATTGGCTATTTAATAAAATTTCCAGAATTAATAGATTACGAAGATAATGAATTCAATATCAGAGAGCATATTTTTATAGATGAAAAAATCAACGAACTTAAAGAACTAATTATTAATTTGGCAGATGAGGGCAATAAAAATATTATTGAAGAGCTTGATAAATCAGAATTTAAGATTTATAATGTCAAAATCCGTAAAGTTATTGCTTTGCTAAATTCAAATAATTTACACAAAAAATTTCGTCTATTACTTTTAAAAGAATTATTAATTAAAGTTGAAAGACAATATAAAGAAAATTTGAATGAAAATGATGATGACAACGCCCATCAAGCAATGATTTTAAGTCAAAAAACGACTGAATTTTTTAAATACAAACAATCCTTGGAGCTTGAAATTCGGGCAATAAGCCAAGAAATTGAAAAAGAAATTTAACAATCCAATATTTATGGCAAAAAAAATAAAAAAATCCCCAGCAAAAATTAAAAAAATTTTGCAGAAAAAAAATAATTTAAAAAATTTAAAAAAATTACCAAAAAAACCTACTAAGACTGCTAAATTGAAAAATAAAAAAATCATTGCAAAGCCAGTAGTTAAAAAGCCTCAAGCCAAGGCTAAAAATTTAAATAATAAAAATATTAAGGCAAAAGTTGTGGTAAAAAATCCAAAATCATCAAGCAAAAAACCAGAAAAAAAGATTATCGCTAAAAATATTAATGCTAAAAAAGTAGCTGACAAAAAAGCTAAAACTCAGGTAAACAAAAATAAAATTGTCAAAAAAAATAAAACTAAAACCTTAACCCCTCAAGTCTCGGCTAAAAAAACTGTAAATATCAAGCCAGACCCAAAAGTTAAGGCTCAAAAAAAACCAAAGGCAGTTACCAAAAAAGATAAATTCCAAAAATTAGATAAGGCAAATGACCCAAAAAAATTTGCTCAGCAAGCAAGAGCAATGCTGAAAAAAGAGTCAAAGCCTTCAGCAATTTTAAGTGATAGATCAGCAAGAATTGCCGAAAAAATATCGCAGATAAACGAGCCAAATGAAAATTTGCAAGAAGATGAAAATAAAAGAATTTCCAGCGAGATTGCCAATAAATTAAAAAAACTTATCGCAATTGGTAAAACTCAAGGTTATTTAACCTATGATCAAATTCTTGAAAATATTGAAACCGAACTTGATCCTAAAAAACTTGATAAAATTGTTGATATTTTAGGTGAGTTTAAAATTCAAATTGTAGAAAAAGAAGAGGATTTAGAAAGATTGATAGAAGAGGGTTTGGCTAGTAAGGATGATGACAAAAGTCAAAAAAGAAGCGAAGACTCGGTTAAAACCTACTTAAAATCCATGAGCACAGTTAAACTTTTAACTCGTGATGATGAAGTTTCAATCGCTATTAGAATTGAAGAGGGAAGAGTTCGAACCGTTAATTTCTTATATGAAAGTCCGCTAATAATGAGACATTTTATTGAGTGGTATAATGGTTTAGCCAACGGCACCCTTCTTCTTAGAGATATAATTCGTATCGACGAAACCTATAATTCCGAATTAGAAGAAATGATTAAAAGTAGTGACAGTAATAATCAAATCTCCGATGGCAATGTTGAAGATGTCGCTTCGATAATTGAACAGGCTGATTCTGTTGAAATTAATGAAGATTCATTATTTGAAGATGAGGAGTTGGAAGAGATTGATGAGAGTGCGGTATCCTTCATTTCAATGGAAAGAATTTTGATGCCGAAAATGCTGGAGCTATTTCAAAAAATTGCCAATATTTGTCAAAAAATTATCGATAAATCAGAAAGCAAAACCCCACTGCAAATTAAAAATGACAAAGATATTAATAAATTGAAACAAGATTTTGTTAAATTAACAAATGAAGTAAGCTTCAATGATGGCTTGATAAAAGCCTTGGTTGACCAACTTTATGAGGCAGGACAAAAATTATTGTCAATCGAATTAGATTTGTTGAAATTATCGCAAAATTATAAAATTGATAAGGTGGATTTCTTGAAGAATTATGCTGGGGTTGAGGATGTAGAAAAATGGTATAGCAAAATATCGTCAATCAAAGATGATAAATGGCAAAAATTTAGCATTGAAGGTAAAGATCAAATTCAGGCTTCGCTGGATAGAATCGCTAAATTTACTAAAATAATGGGTTTGTCATTAGTTGATTTTAAAAAGATGATTAGCAATATCAGATATAGCCAAGAAGAAGAGTCAAAAGCTAAAAAGGAAATGATTGAAGCCAATCTTAGATTGGTGGTTTCGATTGCCAAAAAATACACTAATCGCGGTCTTCAATTTTTGGATTTAATTCAAGAAGGCAATATTGGCTTGATGAGGGCGGTTGATAAATTCGAATATCGTCGAGGATATAAATTTTCTACCTATGCCACTTGGTGGATCAGACAAGCAATAACTCGTGCAATTGCTGACCAGTCGAGAACTATTCGTATTCCGATTCATATGGTGGAAACGATTAATAAAATCGTTATAACTTCCCGTCTACTTACTCAAGAGCTAGGCAGAACTCCCGACGCTCAAGAGATTGCCGATAGATTGTTAATGCCAGTTGATAAGGTGCGTAAGGTGTTAAGAACATCAAAAGATCCAGTAAGTTTAGAATCGCCAATTTCAGGGGATGATGAAGAAAGCGTTCTTGGTGATTTTATTGAAGATAAAACGGCAGTATTGCCTTTTGATGCGGCTTCGCATTCTAAATTAAAAGAACTTACTTCGCAAATTTTGTCATCATTAACATCAAGAGAAGAAAGGGTGTTAAGAATGAGGTTCGGCATTGGCATGGTTACAGACCATACATTGGAAGAGGTTGGTAAGCAATTTTCGGTAACACGCGAAAGGATTCGTCAAATTGAAGCAAAGGCTTTGAAAAAATTACAACACCCTAAGCGTGCTAAGTTATTAAAAAGCTTCTTACAAGATACTTAATGACAACTCAAAGTTCACACCACAAACTATCTATTTTACAAAAAAATTGGCAAGAAAAAATTGTTGATGAAAGGCTAGCAATTAGTATTTCCAAAAGATTTTCAATATCAGAAATTTTAGCGAAATTATTAATAATTCGTGAAGTTGAGATTGACAATATTCATAATTTTCTTGAACCAAAAATAAAAAATATTCTACCCGACCCGTTTCTTCTTGGATCAATGTCAGATGCGGTAGAAGGAGTTATTTTTGCCATAAAAAATCAAAAGAAAATCTGTATTTTTGGTGATTATGATGTTGATGGAGCTACCTCAAGCGCACTTCTAAAAAAATTTTTTTATGCACTGAATATTGAAGTAGAAATTTACATTCCAGATAGAATTTTAGAAGGGTATGGACCAAATTCTAATGCCTTGGTGGCATTAAAAAATAAAGGAGTGGATTTGGTAATAATGGTGGATTGCGGAACAGTTGCCTTTGAGCCACTAAAAATTGCCAATAAAATTGGTCTTGAAATAATCGTTATTGATCACCATTTGGGGGTTTTAGAAAAGCCAGAAGCCATTGCTGTTATCAATCCAAATTTAATAAATGAAAGCTTTGAGCATAAAAATTTATGTGCCGCAGGGGTGGTTTTTTTGTTTTTAGTGGCAATCAATAAAGAACTTAGAAGACAGAATTATTTTACAAAACAAGCTGAGCCTAACCTGTATCAACTCCTTGATTTAGTTGCTCTTGGCACGGTTTGCGATGTAATGACCTTGACAGGGCTTAATCGTTGTTTTGTGGCTAACGGATTGAAAATCATGCAAAAAAGGCAAAATGTCGGATTAAAAACCATAATTGATTTAGCAGGTGTCAATAGCGAGCTCAACAGCTACACCTTAGGATTTATTATTGGTCCAAGAATAAATGCTGGTGGCAGGGTTGGAAGCTCTCACCTTGGAGCGGAAATATTATCAACTGAAGATGAAAATCTGGCGTTGGAAATTGCAAGTAAACTCGAGGAACTCAATAAAAATCGCAAAGATATTGAAGCAGAAGTTTTGAATCAAGCTATCTATAATTTAGAAAACAAAATTGATGGATATAGCTGTAATGACGCCGTAATTTTTGCTGTTGGAATTAATTGGCATCAAGGAGTTATTGGCATAATTGCCTCAAGGCTTAAGGAATTATATCAAAAGCCTGTTGCTGTGATAACAATCGATGACAAAACCAATAAAGCTAAGGGTTCATGTCGTTCAATTTTGGGTATTGATTTTGGAGCAGAAATCCTAAATGCTAAAATTGCTGAAATTATAATTGAAGGCGGTGGACACGCTATGGCAGGAGGGTTTAGTTTGTCTTCTGCAAAAATAAAGGAATTTCATAATTTTTTAAATCAAAAATTACAAAATAAAATTACTCAAATTTTAGAAAATAATGTGGTAAATTATGACCTAAAAATCGATGCTCAACAATTAAATCTAGATTTGGTTAAAGAAATATCGAAGCTTGAGCCATTTGGTGTTGGCAATCCTCGTCCAAAGTTTTTAATCGAAAATTTATATAAAATTAAAGCAAATTTTGTTGGAAAACAACAAGAGCATTTGAGTTTAATTTTTGGCGCAAAATCTTTAATTGGTTACAATAATAATGTTTCGGGGATTTTATTTCGACAAAATCAAAATAATTTGGCAAAATTTCTTTTGGAATCTAAAAATTCCCAACCACTTAACTTAATTGCAACCATTGAAATTAATAGCTGGATGGGGGTAGAAAAATTACAATTGCAAATTGAAGATGCGATTATTTAAAGATAATTATTGGTAAATGTGGCAATTATCCCTTGACATCGTGATTTAGTCCAAGATAATAAGACTGTCCTAGCAGACAGTTTTTTAATTCAAAATCTAAAACACAAATGTCAAAAGATCCAAAAATTCCTCCACCAGTTAAAGATGATTACGATATTAAGAGCCTATAAATATACTCTTCATAAGCATCAAAAAACTGACTAGAAAGGAAACTGAAATAATCGCCAAAGCAACATTGATAAATAGCCCTTTAGTGGCGTTTATTTCTTTTGCTTTGGTGATTCTTGTTGAATAAGTCTGCAACTGACAACAAATCAAAAAGCGCAAATCTCCCTCATTATATTTCGCTTTCAGAAGTTCTTCTGGCGATGTTCCTATTGTAGGAAATTTTTCTGTTTTGTAGGTAATCGACAGAATTGCGAGAGCAAGACAAAAGCCGCTTATTAACACAATTAAAAGCCCCTGATAAGAAGAGTCCCCAAATTTTAAAATTCCAAATAAGGCGGTTAAAGAGGCGGCTAAAAAAGTTCTTATTAAAGCACTTTTATTATCGAGAGAATCATAATTTGCCGACACAATCCGCATCAACTTTTCACCCTCTTGCAGAATAAAATTTGCCTTATCTAAATCTATTTTATCCCAATCAATCTCATCAGGATTTGCCAATGCTTGAGGTTGTTTTTCTTTGCCAAAAAATCGTTTTAAAATTTTCATAAATCCTATAAAATTGTAGCACTAACCAGCTTATCAAAAATAAACTCGTTGTTGCGGTTGTTATATCTAAATGCAAACTCATTCACATAAAGTTGTAAATGCTTTTTGCTCACGTGGTGATAAATCCCATAAACACCACGCTTCAAAGTTGACCAGAAGCCTTCTATTGAATTTGTGTGAGCATTATCACCTTTCTTAAATTCGCCTTTCGAGTGATTAACAACTTGGTGCTGAAACTGACTGTAAAGCCAGTAGTAAGCCTTGTGTTCGTCAGTCATTATCTTGCTGCCTTTCTTCACATTCTCGTGAATTTTAGCCATAATAGTATCGCGCTTCGCATCATCTAAAACAAAGGCTCTAACTTCTTTATCTCTTTCCAGCATTCCAAGCGCGATGTTTTTCTCAAAGATTCCTTTTGCCGCAACTCTTTCGCTCATGTGTTTGTTTTCTGCTTTACCGCCTAAATAGGTTTCGTCAATTTCAATAATTGTATTCATAAAATCGTTATCATCGTCATCATCTTTCTTTTTCTTTTTATTACTCATCGCAAGACGAATCTGGCGAAGCATACGCCAAGCGGTTTTGTAGGTTGTTTCAATTTCTCTTTGAAGCTGTAAAGCAGAAATGCCTTTTTTG
>JBMSPZ010000055.1:0-9010 GCA_049423025.1 Rickettsiales bacterium | reverse complement strand
TATGCTTCCAATCACCCTTTAACCAATCTGGTTCCAAAGCCTTAAAGCTTGATGCCTTATTAAACTCTTCGTTAAGGTGAGCTTCAAAATTATTGACCAGCTTTTCGTATTCAACTTGAGTAATTGAATTTTCTTCAAGTAATTTTTGCGAATAAATTTTTTCCAGCGAAATATGATCTTTAATTTTATTATACATAATTGGCTGAGTATAAAGTGGCTCATCGCCCTCATTATGACCATATTTGCGATAGCAAATTACATCAAGCACCGCATCTTTTTTGAAGGTTTGACGATATTTACTAATAATTCCAGAAATTTTTACCACCGCCTCAACATCGTCACCGTTAACATGAAATATCGGGGCATCAATTGATTTTGCTAAATCTGAAGCGTAGGTTGTACTTCTTGAGTCTGAAGGATTAGCTGTAAAACCAATTTGGTTATTGATAATAATGTGAATTACTCCTCCAGTGTCATAGCCTGCGGTGCCATTCATCACAAGACTTTCGGCAACCGAACCCTGCCCCGCAAATGCCGCATCACCATGAATTAATAACGCCAAAGCTTTAGTTCTGGATTCATCGTTTAAAAGGTCTTGCGAAGCGCGAACTCTTCCAGCCACAACCACATTTACCGCCTCAAGGTGTGATGGATTAAAGGCTAATGACAAGTCAATTTTATTGCCATCAATTTCACGAGTTGAAGAATATCCCATATGATATTTAACATCACCAGATTTGGTAATTCCTTCAGGAATACCGGGAGTTCCTTGAAATTCAGAGATTAAGCGGTGATAAGGCTTACCCATTACTCCAGTAAGAGTATTAAGCCTGCCCCTATGCGCCATTCCAACTATAATTTTTTTAACCCCAGCCTTTGCCGATGCATCAATAATTTTTTCTACGGCACAAATTGAAGATTCTCCACCCTCAACCGAGAATCTTTTGGCTCCAGGAAATCTTTTGTGTAAAAATTGTTCAAATCTTTCGGTGCGAATAATTTCGGCAAGAATTTTTTGCTTTTCTGACTTCGATAACGCGGTAAAACTGGCATTCTCAACCTCCGATGCAAGCCAATCTCTTTGCTCTTGACTACGAATATATTCAAACTCACAGCCAATTTTATTGGCATAAATATAATTTAAATTAGCGATGGCTTGCGATAATTTAATTTTATTGCCATTATAATTAACTTCTTTTTCTAGATCGGAATTGTCAATATCATTATTTTTTAAATCAATTTCACTTACATATTGTGGAGGCGTTAAACCAAGAGGGTCAAGGTTGCAAGCCAAATGTCCGAATCTTTTATAATTTAAAATTAAATTTTGTAAGCGGATATTTAAATCTTTTCCAGCTTGAATTGCCGGAGTTTTTCCGTCCTTTTTTGGCTGTTCTTTAACGGTATTTGAAGAAATATCATAATCTTGCGAACCAATAACTTTTAAACCCCTCTTTCCCCATGATGGCCCTTGATAATCGGCAATTATTGACTTTACTTCTTCTTGATTATTAGCAAAAAAATCCGCCCAGCTTTTGTCGATAGAATTTGGATTTTCTAAATATTTTTGATATAGTTCGTTTATAAAAACAATATTGGCACTAAAAAAATGAGAGCTTTGATCTAATTTTTGAGACATAATTTATAAATTTTTAATTTTGAAAATTCACTTAAAAAATTGGTTATTAAATTTTACACTAACCAAAATTATTTGCAACCTATGATAAAATTGAGAAGGAAGATTTGAAAGAAAATATGGTAGCGGAGGAGGGAATTGAACCCCCGACACGCGGATTATGATCCCGCTGCTCTACCAACTGAGCTACTCCGCCATTAATTTTTGTATGTAGTTAAATAGTATAAATCATAAATTAAAAAAACTCAAATATTTTCTTTAGAGCGCAAATAATTGGCAAGTAAAGCTAATATATAAGCCAATGCAATAA
Source organism: Rickettsiales bacterium (assembly GCA_049423025.1). Lineage (GTDB taxonomy): Bacteria > Pseudomonadota > Alphaproteobacteria > Rickettsiales > UBA1997 > CAILUF01. Next base: position 7,064 of record JBMSPZ010000055.1, on the reverse strand, counting down.
CATAAAGTAGCTTATGATAACCATATAACATTGAAGCATATTCCAACATTCCTCCAATCATTGCCCCAATCATATTATAACCAAATCCCAAGGCAGATTTCTTTTCTAATGAAAATGTTTGCGAAAAAATTAAACTTGCAAATAACATTGGTGAAAAGCTCACCAGGCAAGATAATAAGTATTTTACAAAACCATCATAATTGCTAAAAAAACTAATTGGAATAGCAATTGAAACCATCAAAGAAATTGCCATCATAAAATATAAATTTCGTAATCTAAATTTAATTTTTAATTTGATTATTATTGTTGAAATTAAAGCCGTTAAAAGAATAGCTAGAATTACTAAAAAATTTACATCCCAAGTCGAGCCAAAAAGTAATTGAAAATTAATTATATTTTTAGTTTCAAGCAACATAAAGCCAATGCCTAGAAACAGCATATCATATGGTCTTGAATTGTTTTTATAATTTGCTTTTTGCTCTTTATTTAAATGCAAATATAAAAATAATACCAACAATAAAATAATTTCAAAAACAACAATTTTTATATAGTTGTTAGGAAATGATGGTTTTTTTAAATATAAAAATGGCCAATTATCAGTTGGAAAAAAAATTTCGGAAGATTCTTTGATAGACTTTTTTGATGTTACCGAATTAGAAATTTCAATGTTTTTAAAATCTTTTAACTTATAACCATTTGCAATAATTGAGTAATCTGTATTTTGATATCGAGTTACTAATGATTGCTGATTAAAAATTTCTTCTAAAATACCCGAAATTTTATCCACAATCCAATCTTGACGATAATAATTATAAAGCACAATCATACCGTTTTCAGTCAAATGCTCCTTGGCCTTTAGCAACGATTCTTTTGTATATAAATAACTTTCAAGACGAGTATTTGCTTGGGAAGATGCTAGAGTTAAAGAATCAGTAAGGGCAAAAATTATTAAGTCATATTTTTTTTGATTATTTTCTAAATAATTTCTACCGTCATTGATATTTATTTTAACTCTTGGATCTTGATAAGGCTTATCCAAATGATATTTAAGACCTGATTCATAAATTCTTTCATCAATTTCTACGGCATCGACATTTTTAACATTATTTTTTAGGGCATAACTCGCATCATTTCCCATTCCAGAGCCTATAATCAAAACATTTTCATATTGTGGATTTTTAAAAAATTTGTAAGGAAAATCATACAAAATATCATGATTGCTACTGATTTTTTTAGTAACGGCTTGGTGACAGGATTTATTAACAAATAAATCTACTGAAGTTTGGCTTTCCTGAATAACAATTTTGTAATATTTTGTCCAAAAAATTTTATTATAACTAGATTCGATTACCCAAAAACCAAAAACACCAAAAATCATTAAAAACAATTTGTTATTTCCTTTTTTGCAGAATCGAAATTTGATTTCATCGCTAAAATAAGCTATTAACAACCAAGTTAAATTAATGACGATTATCCAAAAAACAATTCCGGTTTCAAAAAATGATAAAATTGTAAAAGATATTACCCCAAATATACTGCCAGATAAATCAAATAAATAAGCATCGATACTCTTCTTAGATTTATTAAATTCGATTCCTAACATTTGCCCAAGCGGGTAGAATAAAAAGGCTATATAAATAAAAATAATTATAGTCAAAACCGCATGATTATTATTTAAAAAACTTTTATACAAACTAGATTGATACATCACCATATCCAGCGATTCAAAATCAAAAATAATCATAGATGAGCCAGCAATAATTTGAATTACAATCAAAAACGGGAAATAATTAAATAGGTTTTTCTTTTTATAAAACAAACAACCCAACCCAATTCCAAAAAAACATGCCATTAAAATTATATTGGAAAAAAAAGCTAAAGAAACAATCTCTGCGGACAAATATCTTATGGTTGTGAACTCAGTAAATAAAATTAAAAAACTAATTAAAAATATTTGTAAATGATTTTTACTAACGAGTTCAAGTTTGAAAATATTAAGCATAAAAAAAGCAATTTATCAATGATTTTAGAATTATAAATTGTTATTTGAAAATTAAAACTGAAATTTAAAAATAATATGTAAAGAATTATTTTTATTTTTTTATAATTTTGTTAAAAAAATTTACTTTTACTTAGTTTTATGAATTGTGATTAGTTGTATTGAATAAATTATTTTTTATTGCCCGACATCTTTATTTATCTGGTATTAACAATGGTTGAGTAAGATTATTATTTATAATTAACAACCTCAGTTTATATATAATTGTATTATTTTAAAACAATTTTGAGATTTTTTTATTTATTTTATTTTTTATTTAGATTTGTTATTATTATTAACTAATTTAGTTATTGATAACTACTTTTATTAACTTTAATTTTTTTATTTATGGATATTAAATCTAAAAACCTCACCATTTCTATGCCATCTGATTTATTCGTTTCTCTTGAGAAATCAGCATCAGCACTAGATAGAAGCAAAAACTACTTGGTTAGAAAATCACTTGAATTATTTTTGATCAACAACAAATTCTATCAAAAACCAATCAAAAAAATTGGCGAAATTAAACAACGCAAAAAAAGAAAAGCTGAATCTGCATCAGAGTAATAACATCTTTTCAAATTTCTTAATTTGATCTCGAAGGATCACCGCTCTTTCGAAATCGAGTTCAGCTGAAGCCTCCAACATCTCCCTCTTCATTTTCTCAATATCTTCAAAAGTAATTTTCTTCTTGATATCCTTATCTTCTTCCTTCTTTTTACCATATAAATTTTCTAGATTTGAGCGAATATCTTTATAGGTAGTTTTTGGTTGAATATTATTTTTTTCATTATGTTCCATTTGAATTTTGCGTCTACGAGCGGTTTCCGCCATGGCTTTGACAATCGATTTAGTTTCTTTATCTGCATATAAAATAACCTTACTTTCCGAATTTCGCGCCGCCCGACCAATAGTTTGTATCAAAGAAGTTTCATTGCGTAAAAAACCTTCCTTATCCGCATCTAAAATTGCTACCAAAGCACATTCAGGAATATCCAAACCTTCGCGAAGTAAATTTACTCCAACCAAACAATCATGTTTACCAAGTCGAAGATTTTGTATAATTTCAATGCGGTCAAGAGTATCGACATCGGAATGCATATAAACCACATTTATTCCTTGATCAGCAAAATAATCGGTTAAATCTTCCGCCATTTTCTTAGTAAGAGTCGTAACCAATGTACGAAAGCCTTTTTCCTTGGTTGCCACCACCTCTTTAAGCAAATCTGCAACTTGATTTTTTGCACTTCTAATTTCGCAAACAGGGTCAAGAAGTCCAGTTGGACGAATAATCTGTTCAACTATCTCACCATCAGCTTTTTGTAATTCATATTTGCTTGGGGTTGCCGAAACATAAATGGTTTGCGGTTTAAAACTTTCCCACTCACTGAATTTTAGCGGGCGGTTATCAAGGGCGCTGGGCAAGCGAAATCCGTGTTCGACTAAAACGGATTTTCTAGCATTATCGCCTTTCGACATTCCATCAATTTGCGGAACTGAAACATGACTTTCATCAACAAATAATAATGCATTGGAAGGCAAATACTCAAATAATGTCGGCGGAGGGGATCCTGCTTCCCTTCCCGTCAAATATCTTGAATAATTTTCAATACCTTTACAACTTCCAAGGGCAACCATCAATTCCATATCGTAAGTGGTGCGCTGATTTAATCTTTGCATTTCAACAATTTTGCCCATTTTTTCCAATTCTAACAATCGCAAATTTAAATCACTTTTTATTTTCAACAAAGCTTTTTGTACTATATCGGCAGGAGCGACATAATGTGAAGATGGATAAATGGCAATATTGTTAAATTTTTGGAAAGTCTCGCCTGTTAATGGGTCAAATTCAACGATTTCATCAATCTCATCGCCAAACATTCCAATACGCCAAGCTTTATCCTCAAGATGCGAAGGAAAAACATCAATCACATCACCTTGCACTCGAAAATTTCCACGCTCAAAATCCATATCATTGCGGGTATATTGCATATCAACTAAACGCATTATCAATTTTTGTCGATTAATATTTTCACCAAGCTTAAGTCGAAGAACCATCTCGCTATAATATTGCGGAGAGCCAATACCATAAATACAAGAAACCGAAGCAATAATTATGGTGTCCTTACGCTCAAATAAAGATCTGGTAGCATTATGTCGAAGGCGATCAATTTGTTCATTAATCGAGCTATCCTTTTCGATGAAGGTGTCGGTTTTGGCAACATAAGCTTCGGGCTGATAATAATCATAAAATGACACAAAATAACCAACTTCATTATCTGGAAAAAATTCCTTCATCTCGCCGTAAAGCTGTGCTGCCAAAGTTTTGTTATGTGCCATAATCAAAGTTGGTCTCTGAGTTTGTTCGATAATATTTGCCATCGTAAAAGTTTTACCAGAGCCAGTGATACCAAGTAAAATTTGGTCATTTTTTTTGTTATTTAATCCATTCACCAATTTTTCAATAGCTTTAGGCTGATCGCCAGCAGGCTGATATTTTGAATGAATTTTAAATTTGGTCATAAAAAATTTTATTGTTAAAAAAATAATTTTAACATTTAATACCTTTCAATCAAGTAAAGAATAATCTTGCTAATTTTTAAAAAAAAATTAAGATAATTTATAATCGATCAACTTAAATAATTTACAATATGACTGACATCGCAAAACTTGTCTCTGGCTTTCGCTCCTTTAAAGCTACAACTTTTGAAAGAAAACGCGATATTATTCGCCACCTAATTGAACAAGAACAAAAGCCAACTACCTTAGTAATTTCCTCATGTGATTTACAAATCTCACCTGCCGAAATTTTTTCAGCCAATCCGGGAGAATTTTTTATCTTAAACAATATTGGCGGTATGGTGCCAAAATACAAAACTCAAGGGATTAGCGGTATTTTATCGGCTCTTGAATATGCAGTTATCAATCTTGAAGTGGAAACAATTTTGGTTCTTAATAATGCTCATTGCACCAGCACTAAACTTATTATGTCCGATGATTTTGTAGCCTTCAAAAGTAAAATGTCAGAAACTATGAAGGTGTGGCTTTCCATTGCATCTGAAGCTCGCGATGTGGTTAAACAAGAGATGGCCAAGCACAGCATAGAAGAACAAGAAGCGGCTTTTGAAAAAGAAAGCTTGGTGATTTCCTTAAATAACCTCTTAACCTACCCTTATATTAAAGAAAAGGTCGGAAAAAATAAATTAAAAATTTTAGGCTGGCAATTTGATGTGGAAACTGGAGATATTTCGGCATTTAATCCTGCCACAGGAGTATTTGAAATTATTAATTAGTTTTTAAAATTTTAATAATATTTTCCCGATAAAAATTATTTGATAGGCTCGGATTAGCCTTAATATTGTTGTTGATGGTCGCCAAATTTTTGTGTAAAAAATACCCACTTAAACTCAGACCATCCAATAAATTATGATTATCGATTTCTATAATTTTTTCTTGGTCATTATTTTTTAAAAAATCAGGTAAGCGCAATAATTTATGCGCAAATTTTTCGCCCGCTTCAATCGAGACCGCCTGCGCCGATTTTGGCGATACATAGGCTAAATTCACCGACGAATTTGAGACAACGCAACTTGAAAAATCAACACCATATCCCAAATTCTCAAGAATATTTAATTCTAATTTTACATAATTGGCGATTAACTTGTTATTAGGAAAATTAAAATCACTTAACTCATCAAAAAAAATTTTAAAATCTTCAAATAAATTACCAAAGGCTTGCCTCTCCAAAAAATATTCGTCAAGCATTGATAATATTGATTTAGCGCAATTTAAACGCAATTTGTCAAAAATAAATTTACTTGAATAATTTGCCACCAAATCACAATTCATAAAGCTACCTAGAGCCTCTTCGGTCCTCGCTACATAGTCTAGGGTTATCAAATTGCCAATTTGATAAATTTGCTGAGTTTTTTTGGAAATACCAAATTTCACAAAACCGCGAATAATGCCGAGATTCTCGGTAAAAACTTTGACAATAAAAGATTTTTCTCCGTATTTTTTTATGTTAATAATTATACCGCAATCATTAAATTTCATATCAAATATTGGTGATTATTTTTTGCATCATATTTTGCGAATTATTGCAATGAATAATATTTTTAAATTGGTGCTTAAACCAAGTAATTTGCCGCTTTGCATAGTTACGAGTTTTTTGAGTGGCAATTTTAATCATGGTTTTTTCATCAATTTTTTTTTCAATAAAATCACGAATTTCTTGAAAGCCCAAAGTTTTATTTACCGATGATTCTTCAAAAAAAACTGGACTATTTAAATAATTTCTAACCTCCTCAACCCCTTTATTTTCAAGCATTTGTAAAAATCTATTATTGCAATTTTTATAATTAATTTCTCGCTCTAAATTCAAATTAAAATGCCAAAAATTAGAATTTTTTATGACCTCATCCTTAAAAAATATTTTATTTGGTAATTTATGAAAATATTCAATATCCCTGCCCTCTTGCAAAAAAATTTCTGCTCGTCGCAATAATTTTTGTTTATCTATAATTTTTTCATTACCAAATTTCTTTACAAATTCTTGATGACCAATTTTTTCATATAAATCCAAAGCCTGTTTTTTATATTCGAGTTGAATTTCTGGAATATCTGCAATGCCATTAATCAATGCCGATAAATACATTCCTGTGCCACCAACAATGATTGGCAAAATATTTTTTGAATATAATTTTTCGATGGCATTAGTGATTAAATTCAGCCAAATACCAACCGATATTTTTTGCTTTGCGTCAAATATTCCATATAATAAATATTCCACCTCGCTTTGCTCTTGAAGGCTCGGCTGTGCCGATAAAATCGGTAATTCCCGAAAAATCTGCAATGAATCAGCATTTAAAATGCTAGCCTGATATTTTTTGGCAATTTTGTGAGCTAACTCTGACTTACCTGTTGCCGTGGCGCCGGAAATTATAACAATTGGAAATTTTTTACCTTCAACCATTATTTTTAACAAATTATAAAGTTGCAAAATATCATCAGCTAACGGAATTTC
>JBMSPZ010000054.1:0-9072 GCA_049423025.1 Rickettsiales bacterium | reverse complement strand
GGCAAATCGAAGATTATATTTTGAGCGGAAAATTTCTAAAATTTGAGCATTTTTAACAGGCTGTAAGCCTCTTTTTATTGTTTCAATTTCTGGAAGTTCGGGCATAGTTTTAAATTTTTTTTGTAATTTTATCAATTAAATTTTAGAAATGAATAATAATTTTTCTACGAATAACAAATTTTCTGATAATTATTTATTAGAAATTCCCGCCGAATTTAACACCAATAAAGTTTTAATGCATAGTTGTTGCGCTCCTTGTGCTGGTGATTTGATGGAGCGAATGATTGAATCAAATATTGAGCTAACAATATTTTTTTATAATCCAAATATTCATCCAAAAAAAGAATATGAAATACGCAAAGAAGAGAATATTCGTTTTGCAGAAAAATTGGGAATAAAATTTGTCGATGCTGATTATGATGTACAAAATTGGTTTGCGCGTGCTAAGGGCTTAGAGTATGAACCAGAAAGAGGCGAAAGGTGCACAAAATGTTTCGATATGCGTTTCGAAAGAACAGCGCTTTATGCGTTTGAGAATGGCTTTAGCGTTTTTACTTCGTCGCTTGGCATTTCAAGGTGGAAAAATATGGAGCAAATTAATGATTGTGGTCTTAGATCGGCAAAAAATTATGTCGGAGTAAATTATTGGACTTACAATTGGCGAAAATTTGGTGGCGCCGAGAGAATGTATGAAATTGCTAAAAGAGAAGAGTTTTATAAGCAAGAATATTGCGGATGTATTTTTTCGCTCCGTGATAGTAATAATTGGCGTAAACAAAATGGTCGTCAAGAAATAAAAATTGGTGAAGAATTTTATCAAAATATTATTAAAAACTCCTAGAAATGAATATTTTGTTAAAGAAAATAAAAGATGATAAATTAAATTTAGTCAAAAACAAATATTTGGTTTTTTTATCCTTCGCAATTTTAATTATATTATTTCAAACTCTGACTTATTTTATTACTGGCGGAAATGTAGTTTTCAATTCTAATGATTCTTTTTTATATTATCTTAATGAAGCTAGGAATATATATAAACAAAATTCGATGCATGACATCTCTAAAATTTTGATTAATTATCATCTTCCCTTTGTTGATCAAACATATATTGGCTTTAAAGAGCCACCGAAGCCTTGTCACTTTCCGCTTTACTCAATATATATTTCCTTATTTTTTAATGTAACTAAAAACTATTTTTTTATTGGAGCATTCAGTCAATTCCCACTCGCTTTGGGTTTTTTGCAATTGCTGTTTATAATTTTAAATAATTTTTACAATAAATCGGTTTCATTTATATTTTGTCTATTATTTTTTCTGATATCGCCAATGCTTTTCTTGATTGTTGATGTCTCTTATGAATTATGGACTGGATGTTTTATATTAATGATTTTTTATTTTGGATTATTTGCTAGAAACAGAGATGATTTAAAATATTATTTATTGATGTTTGTGGCAATAAATTTTTCAGTTTTAAGGGTAAAATATTTTATTTTAATTCCGCTTATGATTTGGTGTTATCGATTATTGCCTACAAAATATAATGAAGAAATCAAAAGAATTTCTACTAAAAATGCATTTTTATATTTGATTTTCTTATTAATTTTGCCAATTCTAATTCAATATTATTGCTATAATATTTTGGCATGGCATGAATTTACAGATTCCATTTTAATTTTTGAAGATTGGAAATCATTCATATTAACAACATTTACAAGAATGATTTTTAATATTATATTGGTTATTATAGATAAGACTTATTTTTATCGCAATCAATCTTTGGTTGTATTAAACTTTATTGGTTTGGTTTTTTTTATCAATCAATTTTTGGATATTATAAAAAATAAAAAAATCAAAAGAATAGATATAATATTAATTTTTAACTTTATTTTATTTAGCTCAGTATCGGCATTATACGTTCCAGATGGTTATAGAATGCTACTTTCATGTGCCCCTTTTATTCTTGTGATGATATATAATAATCATCATATTTTAAAAAAAATTTTTTATTTTAATTACAAAAAACCCATTTTAATTTTGATAATGGTTGTTTTTGGCTATTTTTTAATAAACAATATAATCTGGATAAATACCACCAATAGATTGTTTTTATTCAATATCAAACAAAATAATAAAGTTTCTAAAATTCTTGATGAATATAATGTTGATAAGGTTTTGGCCAATTTTTGGTTTTTTGGAAGTTATTTAGTGCCGATGATACATATTTATGATAATAAATATTTTCTTTTATATGACTATTTCGAAAATTATTGTAAGGATTATGAAAAAAACCCCGATAATGTTGAGTTAATGCCAATAATTTTTTCAAACGAATTAGATGATCTTGTGAAGGAAGGGAAGTGTCTTAGTATTTCAGAAAAATATGAAAAATTTAAAAAATATGATATTGAATTTTATCTAAAAAAAGATATTATAAATTCAAAAAAATAAATTATTTACATAATGAATTTAATTAAAATAACCTTTCCAGATTCAGCAGTTAAGGAGTTTGCTCAAAATATAAGTGGCTTTGAACTTGCAAAATCAATCTCTTCTTCGCTCGCTAAAAATGCTATAGCCATTAAAATCAATAATGAACTTTTTGATTTATCTCACAAAATAACAAGCGATGCTAAAATTGAAATCATCACCCCTAAATCTGGGGCGCAAGCTCTAGAAATAATTCGCCATGATTGCGCTCATATTATGGCCGAAGCGGTAAAAGAGCTATATCCGCAAACTCAAGTTACAATTGGACCTGCCATTGAAAATGGCTTTTACTATGATTTTGCCCGTCAAGAACCTTTTACTTCCGCGGATTTGGAAATCATTGAAAATAAAATGCGCGAGATAGTAAAAAGAGACGAAAAAATTGTTCGTGAAGAATGGAATCGAGATGATGCAGTTAGTTTTTTCAAAAGTATCAAGGAAGATTTTAAGGCCGAAATTATTGCTTCAATTCCCGCTGGTGAAAAAATTTCTCTTTATCGTCAAGGCAATTTTATTGATTTATGTCGAGGTCCTCATGCACCATCAACTTCGCACATCAAATATTTTAAACTGATGAAAGTTGCCGGAGCCTATTGGCGTGGAGACTCTAATAATCAGATGTTACAGCGTATTTACGGGACTGCTTTTGAAAGCGAAGAATCGCTTAAGAATTATTTATTTATGCTTGAAGAGGCAGAAAAACGCGATCATCGTAAATTGGGCAAGCAACTCGATTTATTTCATATTCAAGAAGAGGCAACTGGTTCGGTATTTTGGCATCATAAGGGTTATATTTTATATCGTGAAATCGAAAATTATATTCGCCAAAAAATCACCGATAATGGTTATGTTGAGGTAAAAACTCCGCAATTAATCGATAAAATTTTATGGGAAAAATCTGGGCATTGGGATAAATTTCGTGACAATATGTTTGTAGCCGAAAGCGAAAATAGACTGTTAGCAGTTAAGCCAATGAATTGCCCTGGTCATGTTCAAATTTTTAATCAAAATTTAAAATCCTATCGCCAATTACCCCTTCGAATGGCTGAATTTGGTTGCTGTCATCGCAATGAATCATCTGGCTCTTTACATGGTATAATGCGAGTTCGTTCATTTACACAAGATGATGCTCATATTTTTTGCGAGGAGCATCAAATCAATGATGAAACCGTTAAATTTTGTGATTTGTTGAAAAATGTTTATCGAGATTTTGGCTTTGAAGATATTTTGGTAAAATTTTCGACTCGTCCAGAAAAAAGGGCGGGTTTAGATGAGGTTTGGGATAAGGCTGAAAAGGCTCTTGAACTCGCTGTTAATTATGCTGGCTTAAAATATGAACTTAATGAAGGCGAGGGGGCATTTTATGGACCGAAGTTAGAATTTACCTTGGTTGATGCCCTAAAGCGTGAGTGGCAATGTGGGACTTTGCAAGTTGATTTTGTTTTGCCTGAAAGGCTTGATGTGAATTATATTGCTCAAGATGGAAGCAAAAAAAGACCAGTTATGTTGCACCGAGCTATTCTTGGTAGTTTGGAGAGATTTATTGGGATATTAATTGAAAATTATGCAGGAAAGCTTCCATTATGGCTATCGCCAACACAAATTATCGTCGCGCCAATTACCAATGAATTTGATGGCTATGCAGAAAAAATAAATAATATTTTTTTGAAAAATAAAATCCGAAGTGAACTCGATCTTGATTCGCAAAAAATATCATACAAAATTCGTCAACATTCTCTAAATAAGGTTCCATATATTGTTGTAGTTGGAAAAAAAGAGTTTGAAGAAAATCAAATTTCAGTTCGTGAGCTTGGTAGCGAAAAGCAAAATAATTATACTATTGAAGAATTTTTGGATTTAATTTTACAAAAAATTGAAAAAAAAGACACTAATTACAATATTTCTTAGAAAAGATTTAATCATTTTTTCTAAAAATCACAATAAGAGATGATGTTGTTGTAATCATATTTAAATGGTGTTTTGGTAATTTTGGTAATGATTTGTTCATTTTCGGCAAAAATTATTGGCAAATCATCGCAGTTTTTGAGAATTTTTTTAGATAACGGAAAAAATCCACTATAGCCATTAATAGTTTTTACCCCTAATTCATTAGATAAATGCATCATAATTATTTGATTATTTATAAATTCTAAAAAATCTGCATCTGGCTTGCTGGCATAATAAATAACTGAGTTTTTTTGAATATTCTTTTCCATAAATTTACTTTTAACTTCAAAATATTCATCTTCAATTTGCTTAACAGATGCATAGTTAACTCTTAAAATAAAAGGCTCAAAAACCGCCAAAACTAAAATTAAAATTTGTAAATATTTCCAATTATTTTGAAATTTAAATTTATTGATAACTAAAGTTATAAAATAAATAAATACGAAAATTAATACAAAAACAAATCTACTATATGCCCTTAGATTCTTCAACGGATCAATAAATAATTGTAAAAGACTAAACAGACCTAAATATTTTTCTAAGTGAAAAAAAACTAACATAACTATGGTGGCCTTTAGCAAATTTTTTTCAAATTGAGTGAGGGATTTAAGAATTTTTTTGTTCAATAAAAAAAATATTAAAATAAACCATGGAGCAAATCCTATGAAATAAAACGTTTCACAATAATTTCGTGGCAAGGATGTTTCGAAAAAACTAATAAAATATTTTATAATGGGATTGCCTAATGAATTAAATAAATAACTCAGGTTAAAATCTAAACCTTCTAAAATTTGTGGTTTTTTTAGGTTGTAGATATTCATTGCTTGGTAATATGGATAACTCCAAATAATAAGAATAAAGATTGATAGGACAATAATTGACAATGAAATTTTGTATGAAAATTTTTTTGGAGAAAATTTATTAAATTCATCGATATTGTAATGGCTAAAATAAAATAATGATAAAAAAAACATAAAAAAAGCAAAAAAACATCCTAAATAAATATTGCACAATAACTGCAGTGTAATGCAGAGAAATATATAGCTTGCATATTTGAAGTTTTGTGTATCGGTATATCTTTTAAAATACCAAATTCCAAGGATAATAAAAATTTTTAAATTAAGCTGAATATGACCAATTCTTTCAAAATTAATTTGATTAAAGGCAAATAAATAAGCGCCGATTGCACTTGATAATGCATTAAATTTAAATTTTCGTAGAATATAATAACATACCAAAAAATTGGCAATTAATCCAAGATAAACCCATATTTGATAAGATAAAATCTCATTAAATCCTAAGAACCTAATTAATGAATAAAAGGGGGCTACTAACCAATGATTATCCGATAGATTCATGGTATTTGGTAAGCCAAAAAAGAAGTTTCCATCGATAAAGCTTGAGTTTTTTCCAGTTAAAACTCCATAAAAATATTCTAAAACAAAATGATTGAATCTAGTGTCAAAATAATCGCCAGGTATTTTGGCAAAAAAATCAATTTTAATTATGTAAAGTAGGGTGCCAATAAAAAGAAGCAAAAAATGAAATTGATTTTTTAAAAGAGAAAAAAGGTTTTTTCTGGTAAAAAAAACACCTGAATTCATAAAAAAATCAATTTTTGTTTTTTTCAATTGCATAAGCAATATTAAACATGGTCTGTTCATCAAAATGCTTAGAAATTATTTGCAAACCAAGAGGTAGCCCTTGATTATCAAAGCCTGCGGGCACTGATATGGCGGGCAATCCTGCGAGGTTTGATGGAACAGTAAAGACATCATTTAAATAAATTTTTACGGCATCAAAATTTTGCATTTCATTGAAACTAAAAGCTGAAGATGGGGTTGATGGAGTAAGAATGGCATCAACTTTTTTGAAGGCTTCGATGAAATCATTGTAAATTAACTTGCGAACTTTCAAAGCCTTTTTGTAATAGGCATCGTAATAGCCTGCTGATAGCACATAAGTGCCGATCATAATCCTTTTTTTAACTTCTTTTCCAAATCCTTCGGCTCTAGATTTTTGATAAAGTTCGTTAATAGAAAGATTCTCTGATTTTGTTCTAAAGCCATAGCGAACTCCATCAAATCGAGCTAAGTTTGAAGAGCATTCTGCTGGGGCAATTACATAGTAAACCGCAGCCGCATATTTGGTATGAGGAAGGGAAATTTCAATAATTTCTGCTCCAGCTTTTTTTAACATCTCAATACCATTTTCCCACAATTTTTCAATTTCAATTGGCATATTATCAACGAGGTATTCTTTAGGAATGCCAATTTTTAAACCCTTAACATTGGAATTAAGAAGTTTGGCAAAATCAGGGACCTCAATATTTATCGAGGTTGAGTCTTTAGGGTCGTAGCCTGAAATTATTTTTTGAAGTAAGGCGCAATCATAAACATCTTTAGCAAAAACTCCAGCCTGATCAAGCGAGCTGGCAAAGGCAATCATTCCATAACGAGATGAGCGGCCATAGGTTGGTTTAACACCAACGGTGTTGGTAAATGATGCTGGTTGGCGAATAGAGCCTCCAGTATCGGATCCAGTTGCTCCAGCACATAAATTTGCCGCAACACTCGATGCTGACCCTCCTGAAGAGCCACCCGCTACCAAATCATCGTTAGAATCCTTTCTTTTATAAGGATTAATTACTTTTCCAAAATAAGAATTAGCATTAGCTGAGCCCATGGCAAACTCATCCATATTTAACTTGCCAAGGCAAGAAATTCCTGCATCAAATAATTTTTGGGTGACGGTTGATTCGTAAGTTGGAACAAAATTTTCAAGCATTTTGGAAGCGCAGGTGGTGCGAATATTTTTAGTGCAATACAAATCTTTGATACCAAATGGAATTCCTTCAAGTTCACGAATTTGATTTTTGGCGATGTTGTCATCGGATTTTTGCGCTTGATTTAATGCTATTTCAAAGGTTTCGGTAATAAAGCAGTTTAAATGACGATTGTCTTCAATATTTTTGATATATTCTTTGGTAAGCTCAACTGCGCTAAATTTCTTGGATTTTAGACCATCAAGAGTTTGTTTTATTGTTAATTTTGTGAGTTCCATTTTATTTTTTTAAATTATATTTTAAAATACAAAAGATGGCTCTAAAACCATCTTTCCAGCCGATTTTCTTACCCTCTTCATAAGTTCTGCCATGATAAGAGATACCGACTTCATAAATTCGACATTTAGTTTTAGCAATTTTTGCAGTGATTTCTGGTTCAAATCCAAATCTTGCCTCCTCTATTTTAATGGACTTAATTATGTTGGCACGAAAGGCTTTGTAACAAGTTTCCATGTCGGACAGATTTAGGTTGGTAAAAATATTAGAAAGAGTTGTTAAGAAACCATTGCCAATGCGGTGCCAAAAATATAAAACTCTTCTACATTCACCAGAAATAAAACGCGAACCATAGACCACATCAGCTTTATTATCAATTATTGGGGTGATAATTTTTAGATATTCTTTTGGGTCATATTCTAAATCTGCATCTTGAATTATAATAATATCACCATTTGCTTCTGCAATTCCTTTGGCAATAGCGCTTCCTTTGCCTTGATTATATGGTTGATAAATGATTTTATGGACAAGCGGAGAAATTTTTTCTTGCAAAATTTCTCTGGTGCCATCATTTGAAAAATCATCGATAATAATAATTTCTTGATTTTGATAAGAAGAATTAAGAACAGCTTGAACCAGTTTTTCTATGGTGTTTTTTTCATTAAAACATGGTATAATTACTGATAAAAGCATTTTTTTACAACTAGATATTAAAAATTGGTTTTTATATTATAAATTTATGTTAATTTAATATAAAAGAATTAAAAATAAAATATTAAATTTCTAGATTTTATTGGTTTTTTTGGTAATAAAATTTTATAGATTCTTAGAATATTACTATGATGATTTTGTTATTTCAATTAAATATTGGGATAAATTTTTTTCATTCAGTAACATATTTTAAAAAATAAAAATATATTATAGACATAATAATTATTTAAAATATAGTTGTTTTTTAAGATATAACTTATTATTTGCACGCATTTCGCATTATTTCCAATGAAAAATTTAATATTTAGGTTTGCAAAAAAATATCAAAAAATTTTGCCTTATTTAATTTCAATAATTCTTTATGGTGTTTTTTTCATTCCCAATATTACCATAGGTAAATATTATTTTGATGACTATATGATTTCGAATACCCTTCCTGCTTTGAAGAAATTTTACAATCATGATTATTGGGATTTTGCGAGGGGATCATTTGTTGGTTTTCTTAAAATTGGAAGATTTTATGGTTTATATCTTACTCATTTTTTAGTTTTTTACCTTACCGATAATTATTTCCAATATCAAATTGTTAAGGCAATTTTTAATCTCGTTCCATTATTTTTATATGCCAAAATCATCAAATTATTAAGCAATAATTCAAATAATTCTTGGTTTTTTATTTTTGCAATTCCTTGCACCTTTCTAACTTTAGTTAATGTTGATAGCCTGTCGACTCAGGGTTTATCTATTCAAATTACGGCTATTTATATTGGTTTATCATCAATATTTTTCATAAAAACTCAGCAAAGTTTAGAAAAAAAATATCAAATTTTATCCTATTTTTTCTTTTTCATGGCTTTCTTTCATTA
>JBMSPZ010000053.1:0-9090 GCA_049423025.1 Rickettsiales bacterium | reverse complement strand
TTTAAAACTTTAAATCTAATATTAAATCTCATTTAAGAAAATATATTCTAAATAGCCAATATTGCATTTATTGTCGGATTCGCTGACAAGTTTATTGTCGATAAAAAGTAATTTGGTGTTTTTGTTGCTCAACATTTTTTTCAAATCAGAAATAACATAATCATAAGCAAAGTTTTTTTGCGCATTAATCGGATAAAACATTAATTTTTTGTGCGCACTAAGAATATCAATGGAAAAAATAGAAATTTTTTGAGGCATGTAAATTTGTTTGTAGGTCAAAAGTGGTTGCGAAAAATGATGAAATTTGTAAAAATTTACCTCACTAAAATCTTGATCATCGCCATATTTTTTTTGGTAATAATCCTTAAAATCATAAATTTTACGAGCTGAATTTCTAAAACCATTTTCGCCAAAAAAATCCTTATATTTATCGGTGTAGCTATGAATAAACATAAATAGTGATGCCATCATTATAAAACCACCAAAACTCGTTAATTTTTTAGAAAATTTAACAAAGAAAAATTTCTCACACAAAAAATAACCCGTAAAAAACAAAATTAAGGCGGTAAAATTCGAGAGCCAAAAGTTTTTTCCTAAAAAAGCCAAGGCGGTTAGCAAAAAAAAGCTTAAGAAAACTACAAAAAACAAGAAAATATTAAGAAAATTAAAATATTTTTTTCGCTGATCCTGATTTGAAAATTCATAAAACTTATAAAAATAATATAACAAAAATAGCCACCAAACATTGAATACACCGCTAAAACCAAAAATAATAATACGAACAAATTCCGTTTGTGAAAATGGAATTATTGCAAAAAAACCTAGAAAAAATAAATTCTCAGAAAAATTAAAATATTTAGTGCGTAAAATAATCATAAAAACTCGCAAAATCAGTAAAATATTTAACGATGAAAACAATGAAAATTGATCTGTTGTAAAAATATTTTCAGCAATTAAAGTAAGAGTTGAACCAATAAAAATGCCGATTAAAGCAATATCAATTGATTGAATTTTAAATCGAGAATAAATAAAAAAAATGCCAAAGAAAGGCATAATTATATAGGTAAAATTTGAATAAAGATTGGTAATAAATTTATCGTAAGACCCATAAACACGAAAATAATTATTCCACATTTCCACAACATCAAAAAGAAATTCTGGGCTAAATTTAAAAATTGCCATTATATATAAAATATAAAACAACAAAGCACAAAACTTATCAAGCGAAAAAAATTGTGAATATTTTTTTGTAAGTGCAATAAAGGTCAATTCTGTCGATAAAATCAAGAGCGCATAATGAGGTTTAATTGCCACAATTAATGCCATAAGTAGACCCTTAATTATATGGTGCAATCTATTTTGTTGAGCGATAAAATTCAAAAAGAAATATGGGAAAAATAAAATAATTATATAGCTAGTTTTGGTTTGAAATTCCAGCAAATGAACTGCAAATGGACGAATAAAAAATACTAAGAAAATGCCAATAATAAAAGATTTACAAAGATTTTTATCATTTGATAAAGTAGATTTTTTTAGAATTTTATTTACCCATAATACCGAAATAATTCCAAGCAGATTGACTGTAAATTCAGCTAAAATCACTGGGTGAATTTTGGTAATTAATGAAATTTTATATTGGAATGCATAAAACCACATCAAAATCGGAAAATTAATCTCGAAAATATCGTAAAAATAGCGTTTTTTGAGGGCTAATTTTTTGCCAACATCAAGATAAATTCCACTATCTGGACCAATATCAGCAATTGAGCGCATCAATATTGAAATTGCAAATATTAGCACAAATAACAACCAATAATTCTGTTCAATAAAAATTTTATTTTTGGAAAATTGCTGTAAATTTTTTAGCATTTAATTGTTCCTTATAAAAATTTCAAATTTTGGCATCTGCCAAAACTCACTTTTAATATTATGAATTTGGCTGATTAATTCAAATTCTTTATTGGAAAGATTTTCTTGCAAAGGCTTGGTTTTAAATGTTTCATTAACAAAAATTGATGAATAATTATCATAATATTGAAAATTTTTTAAAAAACTTTCTTTAAATTTTTCATCTCTAAGCAAAAATTCTACCAAACCAATATTACAAATATCATTATTAAAAAAAATAATAAATTTTTGCTGAGGATTTTGAATTTCTTTAACAAAATTATCAATAAAATTACTTAAAGAATTTGGTTGATATTTGCGAAGCATCGTAAACCAACTTTGCTGAATTTGAAGGTTATTTATCAATATTATATCGCTATAATTCAAAATATTTAACTGCAAATTATTAATATTTTTTGGAAAATAATTTGTACTGGGAAAAAAATCTTTAAAATCTGGCGAAATTTGTAAAATTTGTTCATTAGAATTTTTAGCAAGATTAGTTTTTTGAAAAATATTTTGCGCCAAAGCTTGATTATTTTGGTTAGAACCGCCAATAATGCCAACACCGATTAGATAATTTCTAAAAATATCACTCAATGCAAAAACTAAAATTAGCGCTAAAACAAAGTGAAATAATTTTTTTAATCTTTCATTAATATCAATTATTTTGGTAAGGTAATAAACCGTCCAAATTCCTACCAAAAAAATGCTAATAAAAAATAATTTCATCTCAATTATTTCTAGAAAAAAACAAAAAATTGAAGAAATTACAATAAAAATACTAATAAAAAAATTTTCGTAAAACAGAATTTTATGCCTAAAATTATTAAAAAAAACTATGAGAAAAATTAAGGGCAAACTCCAAAAAATTAAATGAATTGCCAACATTTTAAAATCATGACTATAAAGGCTACTGATAAAAAATATAAAAAATAAAAACCAATATTTATAAAATTTTTTAACAATATTTTGATGATAAAATTTAAGATTAAGAATTATTGAAATAATGAGCAATGACTGTAATAATATGGCAATTTTATTATCAAAATTTTGTGCAATATAAACTAAAATTAGTGAACAAATTAAAGCTAATATATTTTTATTAAAACTCGCTAAATTAACCCAAAAAAAAGCCCAAAAAGCCAGTAAATATATTAAAATAAATGCCAAAAAGTCGTAATATAATTTATGAAAGCCAATAATTTTAATCGATTCAAAACTGTTATAAAAATTACTAAGAAATGAGTTTTGATAAATTTTTAGCAAATCAATAAAGCTCAAATTGTTTTTAGCAAACCACAAATTTAAGAAATATTTTATAATCACTAAATCAATTGCCAAAGCAAATAAAACTAGGATTTGAAGACAAATATTTTGATAATTTTTTTTGGGATTTATGAAAAAATCATAATTTAGAATTGGAATTAGAATCAAAAAATAAATATTTTGTAAAATTAAAGTCGCCAAAATAAGGGCAAAAATAAATTTTTCTAAAATCGTTAAATTATTTTGTCCAACATAAAGATAAGCAATAATTGGGAAAATCAAAGCAAGAATAATTGATAAATCAGTAAAAAAATCATTTTTTTGTAAATTTTCAAATGGCAAAAAATAAGTTATTGCCAGCAAAATTAACAAAAGATTTTTAGTAATATTGTCGGTATTTTTTAAAATATGATTACAAAAGATAAGACTTACAACCCCAATAAAATTGATGGATATTTCAGCAAAAAAAATTGGATTTATTGCAAAAATATTAGCAAAAAAATTACAAGAAATTGCCAATAAATTTAATAATTTCAAATTATTGTAGCTTAAAATTTCGCTATTATTTGTTATTTTTAAATCATCAAATAAATTATATGCCGATAAGGAGCCAATATCAAGGCTTGAACGCCATAAAATGCTTAAAAGAATTACCGCCAAGATGACTAATTTTTTATTAAAATTGTTGGCTATTAAATTTTTGGCAAAACTTAATTTTTTTTGCCATAATTTTTTTAAAAAATCATCAAATTTTGCTCCATTTTCTAGTCTAAACTTTTCTATTCGATATTTGATTTCTATAATTTCAAATATAAATTTCATGAATAAATTATTGCAGTTTTTTTTAAAAAAATTTAAAATCTAATTATACTAAATCAAATTTAAGATTAAAATAATATTTTTTTAAAATGACACAAACAATTACAATAGCATTTGGCGATGGAATCGGTCCAGAAATTATGGATAGCACCCTTGAAATACTTAATGCCAGCAATGCTTCCTTAAAATATGATATAATCGAAATCGGAAAAAAAATCTATGAAAAAGGCTTCAGCTCTGGCTTAATGCCATCAGCTTGGGAAAGTTTAAATAACTCCAAAATCATACTCAAAGCACCAATTACCACTCCTCAAGGCGGGGGTTATAAAAGTCTTAATGTAACTTTACGTAAAAAACTCGGCTTATATGCCAATATTCGACCAGTTGCCTCATTTCACCCTTTTGTGCCTTGTAATTTTCCAAAAATGGATGTGGTAATTATTCGCGAAAATGAAGAAGATTTATATGCAGGAATTGAATATCGTCAAACCCAAGAAACTTATCAATGCTTAAAATTAATCACCAAAAAAGGTTGCGAAAAAATCATTCGCTATGCCTTTGAATACGCCATAGCCAATTCTCGCAAAAAAGTATCTTGCTTTTCCAAAGACAATATAATGAAAATGACTGATGGAATATTCCATCGCACTTTTGACGAAATCGCCAAAGAATATCCACAAATTCAAACCGATCATCACATTATTGATATTGCTTGCGCAAAACTTGCTTCAAAGCCAGAAAATTTTGATGTAATTGTTACCCTAAATTTATATGGCGACATCATTTCCGACATTGTCGCCGAAATATCAGGGTCGGTTGGTTTAGCCGGTTCCGCCAATATTGGCGATGATTTTGCAATGTTTGAAGCAATTCATGGTTCTGCACCAGATATTGCCAATCAAAATTTAGCCAATCCAACTGGTCTAATTTTGGCATCGGTTATGATGTTAAACCATATAAAGCAAAGCGCCTGCGCGAATAATATCCGCAATGCTTTATATAAAACCATCGAAGATGGAATTCATACTGGCGATATTTTTAATAACAACAATAGTAAGAAAAAAGTTGGCACCAAAGAATTTACTAAGGCAGTAATTTCAAATTTAAATAAATTGCCGACTCAATTACCAATTGCAAATTTACAAGATAATTTTAAAGCGATTAAAATTTCTACAGAAAAAAATGAAGCAAAAATAGTCGACAAAACCCTGATTGGCTTTGATTTGTACATTGATTGGCAAAAATCTTTCGATGATTTACTCGCTCTCTTAAAATCGATGGAGAGTGAAAAATTCGAATTAAAAATGATTAGCGCCAAAGGCTTAATATTATTTCCTTTAATTGATGCCAAAATGATGCCATCATATTCTGGGGACCTCACTTCACTTCGATTCACTGGCAAAGGAATTTGTGGAAAAAACAGTCAAGACATCATTAATTACGACATAAAAATTTCGCCAAGAGACATCTTAAACTTAATTGAGTATTTAAGCGAAAAACAAATTGATTTTGTTAAATTTGAAAGTTTATACTTATTTGACAAGAAAGTTGCTTATACTTCTGGGCAAGGCGAATAATAAATAATTTTTAAATGGAAGAAATTAATTTTGACAAATTTTTAGACAGTATCAATAAAACTATAAGCAGTCCTAGTCTTTATTGGCAGTCATTTTCGCTAATTCTTTGCTTCATTTTTTCTTACTTCTTTTATACCTTAATTCGTCATCATATTATTCAAAAAATTTTAAATTCACCAGAAAATACCCGTGAATATAATAATTTGTTCAAAAGATATTTTTTACCAATTTTATTTCCGATTTTATCTCTAGGATTTTTAAGTCTTGGCTATTTAATGTATAAGCAATTCTTCAAAGAAACCATTATAATTTCCACGATTATAAAATTAGTCTCGCTATTTATTTTCTTGCGAATGATTCGAATTTCTTCGAACAATACTTTCATTACCAATGCCGCTGGAGTTATTTTGGTTCCCGCCCTATTTCTCCATATCTTTGGCGCATTTGACCCTACAATAGCCTATCTTGATGAATTATATTTTAAAGTTGGAAAAGTTAAAATTTCTGTATATTTAATCATTAAGGCTTTTATTGTTTTACTTTTAGTATTTTGGGTTTCGGGTTTGGTTAGCAAAAAAAGCAAATTATATGTTGATAATAATAAAAATATTAAATCCAGCACCAAAGGCATTATCAGTAAATTTATCGATATTATAATTTACAGCATTGTTTTTTTAATAATTTTAAAAACTTTTGGTGTCGACTTAACTACTATAGCGGTAATTGGAGGTGCGGTGGGTGTGGGTATTGGATTTGGTTTACAAAAAATCGCCTCTAATTTTATTAGTGGTATAATTTTACTTTTTGAAAAATCGGTTGAGGTTGGCGATATTGTTGAACTCGATAATGGCGGAATATATGGTACCATCAAACATTTTGGCGGTCGCTATACTTTGGTTGAGGGCAATGATGGTAAAGAAATAATGATTCCAAATGAAGAATTTATTATTAATCGGGTCACGAATTGGACCTACACCAATAATCGTGCCCGCCTAGAAATTAAGGTTGGAGTTGATTATAAAACCGACCTTAACCTAGCAAAAGAAATTATGCTTAATTGTGCATTATCGCATAAAAGATGCATTAAATATCCCGAACCAGAATGTTATGTTTCGAGTTTTAATGATTACGATATTTCTATAATTTTATATTTTTGGATAAACGATATTGTTGAGGGTAGAAAGGGTGCCAAAAGCGATGTTATGGTGGATATTTTAAATAAGTTCAATGCCCATAACATTGAAATTCCTCTTCCGAAACGCGAAATTAAAATTAATCAGTAAATTAATTTAATATTATTGAAGTTGGGTAATGTCCTAAAACTTTTACAAATGGTTTAAATTTGGCTTGAGCAAATTTATTGATGCGCTCATCTTGATTTAAATAAAATCCATCTAATTCAATTAAATGAAATTTTATCCCTTCAAATTGAATAATTTGCGCAGTCTTTAAAACTTTTCCAACAATTTCTAATTCGCTTAGAGCTCCCAAAATCGTGGTTTTGGCAACCTCTTTTTGAGTTTCAACACAAATAATAGTTTTGTCGCAACTAGATTGCTCTGGAGCCTTGATGGCAACTGCAACTAATTGAAATTTTTGAGTATTTTTTTCTGGCTCTAAATATTCAAAAAACGGAATTTTAGCAAAAATATTTATGCCGATTCGATTATTAGCAAGCGAAATCCACCAATTATTTTTAACATCTTCCTTTTTGTCAAAGTCTTCTACCGAATTTGGTAAGGCAAAAATTGCAATTTGATGATGATTATTTTCAAGCTCTGAAACGATGTTATTGGCGCTATCAAAATTAGTCATGGGAATAAAATTGGTATAATATTCCTTGACCAAATATTGCAAATCACTGATATTATTTGGGTTATGAATAGCTATTTTAATTGGCTGTTCAAGCATATTAGCCGAGGTAATAATTTTACGCCAAATATTTAAAATTGAAATTTTAGGAAAATTACCAGATGATTTATCAATAAGATGTTTGAGCATATCGGCTTCACGACTTGAACGAATAAAAAATTTATCATTTGAGTTTTTTTTAAGCTCAGCAACTTGCGCAACAACATCCATTCTATCATTGAGAAGCTTTAGGATTTGAGAATCTATATTGTCGATTTTTTCACGCAAATTATTTAATTTTTGCAATTGAATTTCATTCATTGTAATATATTTTTGAAAAGTAATAATTTTAATAATTATAATTAGGATTAAATTTAATTTACACTAAAAATTTTAAAAAATTCATGAAGATTTATTCAAAATTTGGTATTTTAAACAAAGAAATTGAAATTGGAGAAGTTGATTATTTTGCTAAAGAACATCCTTTAAAGCTAAGCTCTGGTGTTGAAATTAGTAATTTTCCAATTGCTTATCAAACCTACGGAAAACTTAACGCCAACCGTGATAATGCAATTCTAATTTGTCATGCTTTAACAGGTGACCAATATGTTGCCAACCAAAATCCCGTAACCCAAAAAGATGGCTGGTGGCAATTTATGGTTGGCGAAAACAAACCAATCGACACTAATAAATTTTTTGTAATTTGTAGCAATGTAATTGGCGGATGCATGGGTTCATTTGGTCCAAAAGAACTTAATCCAAAAACCAATCAACCTTATGGCAGTGAGTTTCCATTTTTAACTATTCAAGATATGGTTAATGCACAAAATTTATTAATCGAAAAATTTGGAATTTCGCAATTACATGCCGTAATTGGCGGATCAACTGGTGGCATGCAAGTATTGGCGTGGGGAGTTTTATTTCCACAAAAAGTAAAAATTTTAATTCCAATGGCAAGCTCTTATCGCCACTCCCCACAAAATATCGCTTTTCATGAGGTCGGAAGACAATCAATAATGAACGACCAAGATTGGTGCGAAGGCGACTATCTTAAACAAAATAAATTTCCAAAAAACGGTTTATCATTAGCTAGAATGACCGCCCATATTACCTATTTATCGGAAATCGCTTTGCAAAAAAAATTCGGACGCGATTTAAAAAATAAAGAAGGATTCTCTTTTAGTACAAATAAAGATTTCGAGGTAGAAAATTATTTACATTACCAAGGCAATAAATTCACCGAAAGATTCGACCCAAATTCTTATTTGATTATCACCAGAGCCGTTGATTACTTTGATTTAGAAACTGATTTTTCTGGAAATTTAAGTTCTGCTTTTCTGAATTTATCGCAAAATAAAAAATGTAAGGTTTGCATCATCGCTTTTAGCGATGACTGGTTATTTCCAGCCAGCGAATCATAAAAATTAACTAAGGCGATGTCGGTAAATAATATTAATGTTAGCCTAGTTACCATTGAAAGCGATGGTGGTCATGATTCTTTTTTACTTAGAAATGAAATTTTAGAAAAAACTTTAAATGGCATATTACTTGAAAATTAAAAAATATTAACGTGTCGTTGCCGATAGGCACGACTGAAAACAACTCGTTGCCGACGTGTCGTTGCCGTCGTGTCGTTGCCGTAAGGCACGACTGAAAAAATAATACCGTTGCCGTAAGGCACGACTGA
>JBMSPZ010000052.1:0-9140 GCA_049423025.1 Rickettsiales bacterium | reverse complement strand
ATCATCTTATGTGGTTCTAGCCAGAAAATATCGTCCGCAAAACTTTGATGAATTGGTTGGGCAAGATGTTTTGGTTAAAACTTTAACCAATGCCATAAAAAATAATCGCCTGCACCATGCCTATATTTTACACGGTATTCGAGGAATTGGCAAAACTACCACTGCACGCATTATCGCCAAAACCCTAAATTGTTTAAATGACGAAACCAGAAATCAAGGTCTTGCTTGTGGTGTTTGCAAAAACTGCGTTGCCATTAGCAACTCACATCATCAAGATGTTTTGGAGCTTGATGCAGCTAGTAAAACTGGAGTTAATGATGTTAGGCAAATCATTGAATCAATCGCCTATAAGCCAGTTGAAGCCCGCTATAAAATTTACATCATCGATGAATTTCATATGATGAGCGACTCGGCATTTAACGCTTTTTTAAAAACCATCGAAGAGCCTCCAGCAGATGTAAAATTTATTTTTGCTACTACCGAAATTCGCGAGGTTCCGCAAACCATTTTATCGCGTTGTCAAAAATTTGATTTGCGCCGTCTCGATGAAAATGAAATTGTTTTGCATTTAAAAAATATTCTTGCCAAAGAGGGTTTTGAAGCGCAAGAGCAGGCTTTAAATTTGATTGCAAAAATTTCAGAAGGTTCGGTTCGTGATTCTTTATCGCTTCTTGACCAAGCCTTGGCTAGCAACAATCATCAACAGCTTTTGACCAGTGATATTGTGGAAAAAATGCTGGGCATGAATGACCGCAATTTAGTCCTTGAATTATTTGAAAATTTACTCAATGGAGATTTCTCAAAAGCTCAACAAAGTTTCTTGAAAATTTATCAATCCTCTTCTGATATTTCGCAATTAATGCTGGACTTACTTGAGCTTTTACATAATGTTATAATTTTAAAAACCATTAATAATATCAATACCAATAGTTTCTCTGCCAATCAATTAAATAAACTGCAAGATTTTGCTCAAAATAATGATTTATCTAGATTGCTTCGAATTTGGCAATTACTCTCTAAGGCTAAAGCAGAATGTAATTTAATGAATCCTGCCCGAATGTTTTTTGAGATTTTAATGATTAGAATTTGTCATTTAGTGGCATTGCCTGATTTAAAAAATATTTTATTAGAATTAGAGCAACAAAATAATGGTCAAGCTCCAGAATTTGAGGTTGTTAATAATGTTAATGCTACGAATGATTTTGTTGGCGATGTATCAAGTTCAAGTCAAAATTATAACTCGCAATTAGTGTTAAAAATTTTACAAAATTTTGAGGGCTCTAAAATTATAAATTCATAAATTTATTTTTTTGCCTCAAAATGAAAATTGCAAATAAGCAAAATTTTAATGTTTAATTAATAATTGATTTTACTTTAATAAGGTTTAAATTAATTTTATTAAACAAGTTTTTTCAAAAAAAAGCCTTAAAAATATGTCCGATCAAAAAATAAAAATATTATGTGTTGAGGATGAAATTGACATCCGCTCCAATATTTCCGATATATTACGCGATGAGGGTTATGAGGTAGTTGAAGCGGAAAATGGTTATCATGCTTACGAATTATTTATTGAACATCGCCCTGATTTAATTATCTCCGATATCATGATGCCAAAGCTTGATGGTTTTGGTTTGCTTAAAATGGTTCGTGACACTACGGGTTTGAAAAACTCCGCGATTCCTTTTATATTTTTAACGGCACTTGGACAAAAAGAAAATGTGCTTAAAGGTGTAAATCTTAGCGCTAATGATTATTTGGTTAAGCCAATTGATTTTGATTTATTAATCGCCAAAGTTAAAGAAAAAACCGAAAATTCCAAGCGAATTGATGATGTGCATCAAGGTCAAATTTCTAATTTAAAAAATCAAATTTCAGTAATGCTTCCAAAAGATGTCTTTAATTATTTGGATGTAATTACTGAAATTTCTGGAAATCTTAAAAATGAGCCATATGGACCACTTCCGCATCGCTCTTATCTTGAAGAAATTAAAAAAATTTATCTAAATTCCGTAAGTTTGCGAGCGGTAATTAATAATTCATTAGATCGCAGTTTAATTGATTCTAAGCTAAAAGCCGAGGAAGAAATTATTCAACTTGGCGATTTTATTAATGAATTTTTAGAAAATATTGATGAGAATTTTAAAAAGAAAATTGAGGTCGCCAATCCACATAATATGCACCTCCTGCCTTCCATCAAAATTGATAGAATAACTCTTATTGAAGTATTTGGTCTGATTTTATTTGATATTGCCAAAGCAGAAATTTCTAGTAAAATAAGAATTAGTGCAATGCTTGATCATTTGAAGCAAATTGTATTAATTTTTAACTATGACTCGGTAAAAAATTATAAAGATATTTTTCTCAATAAAGAGAAAATTTTTAAGGCATTGAATCGTCAAAATTGTCGTTTTGAAATGGTTGATCACAAAAAAAATACTGCCGTAATTATTATCCCAGAATATAGAATTAATCACTAGATTTTTTAAAAAAATTCTTTAAATTTTTATATAGAAATATCTAAAATTGTGATTTGTTAACAAAAATATGTTTAAAAAACCATCAAAAAACCTTGCCAAAAAATATCAATTATTTTCCAAAAAAAATAAAAATTACCAACAAAAACTAACCCACAATCCCTACAAAACAAAGGGCGATGACGATGAAGAAAATCATAAAAAAATTCCGAAAATAAAATTTAAATTACCTTTTTTTTATAAAATTTCCTTTTCCCTAACAATTTTTATTGGGTTAATTTTATTTTATTTTTTGGTTTTAGTTTCTAGCAAGCCCCGTGAAATCAAATATATTACCAATAAAATTCAGGATTACTTAAGTGCAAATTATGAAAATTCCATTAAAATTAAAGAAACACTCGTAAATTTTACCTATTACGGAAGCTTTAAAGTCGCCATTAATCAGATTTCAATAGCCTATCAAGATATTAAAATCGACGACCAAAATAATAAAATTTATGACACTAAATATTTAAATATTCCGCGCATTGAGGGTGAGTTTTCCTTATTTGAAATTTTACGACTTCGTTTTAGTCCGGTTAAAGTTAAAATCATTCGTCCTGAAATTTTTATCGATAATCCAAATGGCTTAAATGAATTATTTAAAAGCTCAAAAGACACGGCGGACAACCAGCAATTATCCACTTTAATTAATTTTTTATCCTCACTTCGTAAGAATAAAAATCCAATCGAAAATTTTGAAATTGAAAATGCAAAAATCTTAATCTTTAATTCCAAAATCCAAAGTGAAATCACTATTGAGAATGCCAAAATCAACTCCAAACTCAATAAAGATACACTTGATATTTTTATTCAAAGTTTAATTTTTGTATCACGAAATAAATCCGAATTTAAGCTCGATTCTAATTGTAAATTATCGATAATCGATGGTCTAAAATGCGACGCCAATATTTATAATTTTATGCCGAATTCTTTGGTTGGATTTCATCCAATATTTGATGATCTAGACAATATCGACACCAACATCTCGGGATTGGTAAATCTTACCATAAATCCAAATAAATCATTTAATAATTTGAAGTTTAAAGTGCAATCAGAAAAAGGAAGTTTTTATTTCCAAGATTTTTTTAAAGATAAAATTGACTTCAAGCAAATGAGTGTAGATGGCGAATATAACGGCATCGATAAGATTCTAAATTTTAATAATATTGAAACTGAATTAGTAAGTAAAATTGCTAATCAAACTGAAATTTCTAATCCAAAATTAAAATTATCACTTCAACTTTCGCTTCCAATGCGTGATAAATTGAGATATGAATTTAATATCGGATTAAAAAATGCCCTAATTAATGAAATTGATAGATTTTGGCCAAAAAATTTATCGCAAAATGGAATCAGGGATTGGGTGCTTAAAAGTATTAAAAACGGCACGATGAATGATGGTTTTGTTAAGTTTATTATCGATGAAAATCTTGGTGAATCGGAATTAAAATCACTTAACGCTCAATTTGATTTTAATGATGTTAATCTTACTTATGACCAATCTTTTCCAGAGATTTCAAAGGTTAATGGCTTGGCGTTCTTTTCTAAAAATGACATGAAAATTTTTGTCAAAAATGGCGAGGTTTTAAAAAGTAAAATTACTAATGCCGAAATTTCAATTGCTGATTTTAATATGCCCACAAATATCCTAACAATTAAGGGCGATCTTGAGGGTAAGGCATGTGATGGCTTGAAGCATGCTTCAAACCACCCTGATTTTTTAAATGAGGTTGAAAATTATCTAAGTGGTAACGCCAAAAGTTCGTTTGAAATTAACATGCCATTGATTGATAAATTGTCGCTTAAAGATATTAATTTATCAGTAAAATCCGATATTTCAGACCTTAAAAATGATTTTGCCAAAGGTGATATTTCGTTAAATTTGAAAAAAGATTTTGGTTCAAATATTTTTAAAACCGAAATCAATCTTGATAAGGTAAGTCTTGATGTTGCCCAGTTGATGCTAGAAAAAACTGTTAAAGAAAATGGAATATTAAATTTTGATTTGGATTTAGAAAATGATAAAATTTTGAATTTTAAAAATATCAAATTATCCAAAGGCAATATCGAAAAAAATCAAAACATCGCTAAAATTGTTGGTGATTTTGCTCTTGAATATAATCCGTTAAAAATTTTAAAAATTAATTTAAAAAATCAAAATTTTGGCAAAAATAATTATGATTTTGCCTATAATTCAAATCCTAGAAATTTAACTTCGAGCCTTGATATTAAAGGCAAATATTTGAATTTAAAAAATATTTTTAATAATAATAGCAGTTCTAAACAAAAATTTTCCTTAGAAAAAATTCTTGGCAACAAATTAAATGTAAATGTCAATCTTGCTAATTTGGAATTAAAAAATAGCACCAAATATAATAATGTGTTGATAAATTTATCATGCCAAAACAAAATTTGTCAATCTGGAAGCCTTCTTGCCAGTCTTAATAAAGGCAAAAATCAAGTGAAAAATATTGCCTTAAAAATTAACAAAAATCCAAAAAAAGATAAAGCTAATGAATATATTTTATCGGGGCAGATTGCCGATGTTGGAGCTTTAGTTGAGGCTCTTGATATAACTAATTTGATTGGTGATGGAAATGTAAAAATCGATATTACTCAAAAATTAATTGATGAAAAATTAAATTTAGAAGGATCAATAAAATCAACTTCGGAAATTACTATTTATGAAAATGAAAAAGTAAAAAAACTTACCAAAGATAATTTATATTCCAAAGTAAAAGATAAAATTTTTTCTAGTGAGAAAACTACTTTTGGTTCATTGAATATAGATTTTTTATTGGTGGAAGGCGATTTAAAAATTAAATCATTGGTTGCTAATAACTATAAAATCGGTATTACCGCAAAAGGCACTATTAATTTAGATGACAATGCCATGCAATTAAAAGGCATGATAGTTCCGGGATATTTGGTCAATAGCTTGTTTGGCTTAGGTAAAGTTCCGGTTTTGGGCTCGGTGATTAAGGGCTTGCTTACGGGCGAGGATGGTGGCGGAATTTTTAGTGTTCGCTATGAATATGTTCGAAGTAAAGACCAAGAGGAGGGTGAGTTCAAGACTAATGCGGTCTCCGCCTTCGTTCCATCATCAATTTCCAGTTTGTTTGATTAATGTTTTGATAATTATCTTAGTTTTTTGTTTTAAAAATAATTATTTTATAATTGACATTAAACTTTCATAGCTATCAACAACTTCATATTTAACATTATCCTTGTTGATTTTTTCAAAAAATTTTTTAGCACAATCTATTTTTGTTTTCTCTAATTGTGTTATGCTCATGGAAGACATGGTGCCTTTCGTTTCCGCCACAAAATAAGTGTATTTCACCGAGCCTTCTTTAAAAGATATTGCCCAATTAGGGTTATAATCACCAACTGGTGTTGGAATTTTAAAACCATTGGGTAATTTTGCATATACCGCCACTTCAGAACTTACATCTAAACTTTCTGCAAATTTTTCTAAATTATTGTTCGTTAATTAAGTTGATAATCAATTTTATCATCAATTCTTTTTCTTTTGGATTGCTTTGTGCAACCAGCAACGCCAATGCCACAAGTCCATTATCATTAATTTTCAATTCACCAGATTTTTTTAAAGAATGTTTATTTTTTGAAAGAAACCAAATAAATAAAAATGCCCCGATTCTTTTATTGCCGTCAGAAAATGGATGATTTTTTATCACGAAATAAAGTAGATGCGAAGCTTGTTCTTCAATACTTTTGTAAAGATATTTTCCGCCAAAGCTTTGTGTGATATTTCCTAAAATTCCTGCAAAGCTTTGATCTTTCTGATTGCCAAAAAGTGCGGTTGCTTCTTTCTTTTTTATCAATTGTTTTTTGAGTTCCAATATCGCTTCTAAAGCCTCTTCATAAGCAATTTCATAAGTGATATTTTTATCTAATTTTTGTAAATTAAGCGTATCAGAATCAAATTGATTGAGCAAAATAAAACTTTGAGTGTAATTGGTGATTATATCTAAAAAGCCTTTAGTTTCGGTATTTGAAAGCGATTTTAAATCGACCGAATTTTGAATTAATTTAATGGTTTTTTGCAGTTCAATCAAATTTTCTTGATATTCCTTAACGCGTTTTTCATTGACGGCAAAACCTTTTACCAAATAATCCTTAAGCCTCTGTGTTGCCCAAATTCTAAACGCCGTTCCTTGTTTTGAATTAACTCGATAGCCGACGGAAATTATGGCATCAAGGTTATAATGCTTGATTTTTCTAGTAACTCGCCTTTCTCCCTCTTGCTGAATTACCGAGAAAAACTCGGTAGTTGATTTTTCAGATAACTCACTTTCCTCAAAAATATTTTTTAAATGAAGTCCAATAGTGTCGACATCTTTATCAAAAAGATGAGACATTTGTTTTTGATTTAACCACAAGGTTTGATTTATCAACTTTATTTCAATTTGCGGGGAGCCGTTTTTTGGTTGATAAATTTCGATTTGACTTACAGAATCATTGCTCGATAGTTCAATTTTTTTAGTTTTTTTATTGGTCATAAAATTTTGGTTTTAATTAATGATGATTTGTGATTTAAAATTTGTGATTTAAATATTAAGGACATTTTACAGAATTTTTTTTATTAATCAATTCACCCTTAAGAGGTTTTTTGTTTTTGCAAACCCATCATTATGTTATAGCGATCTTCATTTTGCAAATCTTCGGTGAAAATATCCTTAAAATCACCAAATATAATTTCACTATTCATTTCCCCATAATTATTAATCGCATCTAAATCTGAATGCAACAATTTATTAATGGGTCTAGCTTTTATTTTATCATCAATTACTTTTTTAAATTCATTTTTCTTTAAAAAGACACAATATTGTTCTAAAATATTTCTCATAGCAAGAACCAAAACTCGAATAGGATACTTTTCACCATCACTAATTATTTGCCAATTTTCTTCATAATTATTCTATAGCAAATAACGCATCCAATCTTTAATTAAGCGATTGAATTTGAAGACAAGTTTTTATAAAGTGAAAGTTTTTAAGCCTCTCACCATAAACCTCTCTCATCTTGCTGGGTGAGGTGATTTGGTGGGTTATTATTTACGATTAAAAAATAATGCGGTACCTTATTTTGTCATAAAAAATTTAAATTATAAATTAATTAAAAATCTTTGTTTAAAACTTCTGGCAAATAATTCTC
Organism: Rickettsiales bacterium; assembly: GCA_049423025.1. Lineage (GTDB taxonomy): Bacteria > Pseudomonadota > Alphaproteobacteria > Rickettsiales > UBA1997 > CAILUF01. The sequence continues at coordinate 1,446 of JBMSPZ010000052.1, read as the reverse complement.
AGATAGCGTTATTACATTTTTATCAAAAGTTATTTCAAAAACATTTTTACAGATATTTGAAAAATTAAATTTGAAACCACTAGAAATTAATAAATTACGAATTTGATTAATTATTTTTGCATTTACACCGCTTATGAAAATCTTTTTTTCTTTATCTAGAAAAATATCTTTTTCTAAATTTCCAAACTCATTAATTAAACCAATTCTATAAAGATTATTTTCATCAAATCCAAAACCAAGAATGTAAATTTCATTTGCCTCAATTAGCCATCTATAGTAAGATTTTCTGTCTTTGGTGATTTCTTGAGATTCATCTTGACCAATCCATTTTATATTTTCATCTAACTGCTCAAATGTATTAGCGATCTCGCAAATTTCTTTTGATCCTTCTTTGGTTGATAAATAGAGCTTCATTACCTCTTTTTCTTCTTTATTTTCTTTAATAATTAGAACCGAAAATATCCCTTTCCACAAACAATTTTCAGTTAAATTAATTTGATCATTTTTTCCTAATTTAAGAAAAATTTGACCATAAACATGCTTTAAATTATTTTTTATAAAATTTTTGGAATTATCTGTAATTTCAGAATTTTCCCAAAAAATATTTTCAAAAGAATTATCGTAATTAAAAGTTATAATTTTTACATTTTCATGAAGATATTTCTCAAAACATTCATTATTCCATTCTTGTTTATAATGAAAAAGTGCATCTTGTAAAAATTTCCACCATAATTTTTTAAAATAATTATCATGATAACGAGCCATATAAGAAGAATAAAGAGAGCTGGGGAATAAAATATTGGCGATAATTAATTTAGCATATCTGTGAAGATATTTCTTTCTTTCGCTTGTTTCATTTGGATTTAATTTTTCTAAATTATTATTTTCATTTTTTGTTGAATAAAATTCATAATGGGCGACTTGTTCGATATTCATCATGAAATAATCAATCGAATAAGGCTTATAGTATTCGATAATATTTGCCACGATAAAGCATCCCTTTAAATGATCTAAAGATTTATCAAGGTTTTTATGGTTTTGGGCAGTAGTTAGAGATTACAATTTTATTGAAATTTTAAATATTTGATGCTTGATTTTATTAACTTCTTTTAAAATGCCATCAAAAAAAGTGAAGAATTTAGGACCTGGATTACACGGAAGATATTCATTAAAAATATCAGCAATAGATTGTAAATTTTTAAACTCATAATAATTATTTTTAATATTATTTGTTAAATCATTCTTAAAACTATTAATCCTATTTAAAACCTCTGGGGTCTTTATCTCTTCCCAACTATTCTTAAAATGACATTCATTAATCCCAAAAAAATTATTGATATTGAAATGAGCTTGTGCACCATCATTTAGTTTAAGAATTTCTTCAATATGCACAAGAATTTTTTCAATCCCTGATTTTATTTTATAATCCGTTATCTCAGATTGAAT
>JBMSPZ010000051.1:0-9179 GCA_049423025.1 Rickettsiales bacterium | reverse complement strand
AGCGTGGGGAGCAAACAGGATTAGATACCCTGGTAGTCCACGCCGTAAACGATGAGTGCTAGATATCGGGAGTTTTTCTTTCGGTTTCGTAGTTAACACGTTAAGCACTCCGCCTGGGGAGTACGATCGCAAGATTAAAACTCAAAGGAATTGACGGGGACCCGCACAAGCAGTGGATCATGTGGTTTAATTCGATGCTACACGAAAAACCTTACCAACTCTTGAATCTAGATGACCGGTACAGAAATGTACCTTTGGAGCAATCCACATTTAAGACAGGTGCTGCATGGCTGTCGTCAGCTCGTGTCGTGAGATGTTAGGTTAAGTCCTTCAACGAGCGCAACCCTCATCCTTATTTGCCATCAGTTTAGCTGGGAACTATAAGGAAACTGCCTACGACAAGTAGGAGGAAGGTGGGGACGATGTCAAGTCATCATGGCCCTTATGGGTTGGGCTACACACATGATACAATGGTGGTTACAGCAGGAAGCGAAAGAGCAATCTGGAGCAAATCCCAAAAAGCCATCTCAGTTCAGATTGAGGGCTGCAACTCGCCCTCATGAAGTTGGAATTGCTAGTAATCGTGGATCAGCATGCCACGGTGAATACGTTCTCGGGTCTTGTACACACTGCCCGTCAAGCCATGGAAGCTGTTTCTACCTGAATAGGGTGAGCTAACCGCAAGGGGGTAGCCTTACACGGTAGGAGGAGTGACTGGGGTTAAGTCGTAACAAGGTAGCAGTAGGGGAACCTGCGGCTGGATTACCTCCTTAAACAAATATAAAAATTATCTTCGGATAATTTTTTAAAACATAGTAACTAACATTACTATAAAACTAATAGACGAACACGGCTACCGTCTTTATTTTTTCGTAAATGCTAATTATACACTAAACTATTTAAGCAAATAAATCTCATATAAATTTAATAAAAATATTGTTATCATCGAGTTTTTTTAAACAATTCTTTGATATTTAACCAATTTTAAATGACTTTTTTAGATTCTGATTAATTTTTTAATCTTACGAATTTGCTCATAATAAAAACCATAAATCAAACAATTTCATATCACTTCCATTAAAAATTTATTTATCATAAAGGTTTTTAAATAATCCTTTGATACTAAATTTATTTAAATGACTTTATGATGGGAGCGGATGAATAGAATTTAATGCGAGTTAAATTCTTTGAGTCTTGGGGGTCAAAAAGCCAAAACCAAAGATCGGTCTAATCACTATCTCTCTAGTGTATCAGGGTAAAATTTTCTCTCGCAAAATTAGCGGTGTCATCACCCTCCACTTGCTCAGAGGGTAAAATTTTCTGCAAGAAAATTTTGGGAGGGGGTAGAAGGTTTATAAATAAAAATCCCAAAACCAAAATTATTTGAAAAATAAATATTTAATAAAAAATTCAATTTTTTAAAAAAAAATTTTCAAATTTTAAATTTATTTTTTTTTAACTCCGTGAATAGTTTTTTTGTTGATAATATTAATTTTTATGAATTTAATTTGTTTCTTATCTTCATATTTTTATTAACTTCCTTTGCTTAAATTTAGATGTTAATCATAAAATTTTTCTTATCAATATTGCCAAATATGATTTTATTTTTTTAAAATAACTCTTGGTTTTATTAATATTCTTTCGATTTTTATTAAATCATATAAGAATATTTCTACTTCTGTTTAAGAAAATATTTATAATTGCAATATTTCTGATTATCTTCTATATTTCTAATTTATTACCATTGAATCTATTATTTTTATGCAAGTTAAAGAGATACCTTTATTTTCCTTTCTTGAGGGCTCTGGCAGGAAATTTATAATACCAGTTTATCAAAGAGACTATTCATGGGAGAAAAATAATTGTCAAAAATTGTGGGACGATATTATGCTTCTATCCAACAGCAATAGAAAAGATCATTTTCTTGGAACAGTCGTAGGTATCGTTGATAATTATTCAGAATATGTTATAATTGATGGTCAACAAAGGTTAACTACCTCATCTCTTCTTTTGCTTGCCTTTCATAATTTTATAAAAAATTTATCTAACAAAACTCAGGATGATATTTCTCTGGAAAATCACCTTCTTGAATTTCTTATAGATAAGCATTCTTCAGATGGATCAAAACGCATAAGGTTAAAACCAAATTTGCGCGATGAAATTCATTTTAATAAATTATTTGATAATCCTCAAAATACCAAACCAGATTTGTCGTCAAATATTTTAATAAATTACCATTTTTTTCTAAATAAAATTTCTGATTTAGCGATTTCTAGGCGAGAATTCTTTAACAATTTTATGAAGCTAAAAATCATCCTTATCGATTTGGTTCGAGGTAATGATGACCCGCAACTTATATTTGAAAGCCTCAATTCTACTGGTGTTGATTTGCAATCAAGTGATTTGATTAGAAATTATATTTTGATGGATTTAGCACCTGAAAAACAAGACTTATTTTACAAAAAATACTGGTTAGAAATCGAAAAAAATGTTGATGATAGATTTGAGGCCTTTGTGCAAAATTATTTAATGTTAAAAAATAAAACTTATATACGCGATGAGGATATTTATGAAATTTTTAAAGAAATTACCTTAAATAAATTTGCCAATGATAAGGAAAAAATATTAAAAGAGATGTTATATTATGCTAAATTCTTTAGTATAATTTTTCAAATTACCAAACATGAAGACGAAAAAATTAATAGTAATTTTCAAAAAATATACGATCTAGATTTTGGTGCTGCCGATTCATATTTTATGGATCTTCTTGCTGATTTAGACCAAGGAGTTTTGAATATAGAAACCGCTATAAATGTAACAAAATTAATAGAGTGTTATGTTTTTAGAAAAATATTTGTAGATAATTCCTCTAAAAGTTTTAACAAATTTTTTGCGACACTTTCAAAAGATATTAAAAAACACGATAATTGGCAATCGCAATATTTTGAGATATTAAAATATATTTTAATCAATAGAAGCGGAAGTGGCAAATTTCCAACAAATGAGGCTTTTGAAAATGCTTTGATAAATAACGAGATTTATAAATCCAAAAATCTATTTTATTTATTTGAGAATTTAGAAAATTTTAATTCGCCAATTCAAATTAGCATCGATGAATTGGAAATTGAACATATTATGCCAAAAACCTTGTCTAAAGATTGGCAACATAATTTGGGAGAAAATTATCAAGAAATTCATAAAAAATATTTAAATACACTTGGCAATCTCACTTTGACGACCTCAAGTCAAAATAAAAAATTATCAAATCACTCAAAGGAGCAAAAAGATAAAATTGATTATCAACAAAGTAAATTAAAATTAAATTATAAGCTTGATGAAAATTCGAATTGGAATGTTGATTCTATTGTTTCGAGGGCAAAATCTCTGGCTAGAGATGCTATCAATATTTGGCAATATCCAAATACTAATTTTGAGGAAAATAAAATTGATGAAAATATTTTTGATTTAACTTGTGAAGAGGATTTTTCAGGGTTAAGACCGGTTTTAATTGATATTAATGATGGAAAAATTATTAAGGAAATTAAAACTTGGAGAGATTTTTTAAAAGAATATTGCAATTATTTCTATAAAAATTTTCCTCATGAATTTGATTTAATTTCTAGAAAAGATGAAATTCGAAAATATTTTGAATTAAAAAATATGCGCACTCCATTAGAATTTTCTGAAAATAAATTTATTGAAGCAAATTTGAGTGCTAACACAATTTTTGATTTATGTCAAAAAATTTGTGAATATTTAAAATTAAATCCAGAAAATATAAAATTTAAACTTAAGAATTAGTCATAGCATTTTAATCGTCACCTAATTCAAGGAATTTTTCAAAAATTAAATTTGCTTAAGAAATTATTTTCTTTAAAATTAAGAAAAATTTTTTACTTATGTCAGTTTTACCAATGCAAATTTCAAAAAATAATACTGATTTTTCAGTTAAATTAACCGCAAATTCACTCCCTTCTAATAATGCCAATTGGCAAATTGAAGAGGTGATCGAGTTATTTTCGATGCCATTCAACGACTTGATTTTTAAGGCTTCATCGCTTCACCGAGAATTTCATAATCCCAATCAAGTACAAATTAGCACTTTGCTAAGTATTAAAACTGGTGGCTGTCCAGAAAATTGTAAATATTGCCCGCAATCCGCCCATTACGACACTGGCTTGCAAAAGCAAGCATTAATGCCAATCGATGAAATTGTAGCCAGTGCTAATAATGCCAAAAAAGCGGGAGCAAGTAGGTTTTGTATGGGTGCCGCATGGCGAAGTCTTCATGACCGCGATGTTGAAAAAATTTGTGAAATCGTGCAAGCAGTCAAAGATACTGGTATGGAAACTTGCATGACTCTTGGCATGCTTACCGAAAAACAAAGTAAGCAACTTAAAGAAGCAGGGCTAGATTATTATAATCACAACATAGATTCTTCGGAAGAATTTTATGCAGAAATTATTTCCACTCGTAATTTTCAAGATCGCTTAAATACCTTAATAAATGTTCGCGAAGCTGGAATGAATGTGTGTTCTGGTGGAATTGTTGGTATGGGTGAAACTCGAGAAGATCGTGCAAAAATGTTAATAATTTTGGCAAATTTACCCAAACAACCCGAGTCGGTGCCAATAAATATGCTAGTTCGAGTTAAGGGAACTCCGTTAGAAAATACTCAAGAACTTGATCAATTTGAATTTATTCGCACCATCGCCGTTGCCAGAATCATGATGCCTAAATCCAAAGTTCGACTTTCGGCGGGTCGAGAAGAAATGAATGAACAAACTCAAGCTTTGTGTTTTTTAGCTGGAGCTAATTCAATTTTTTACGGTGAAAAACTACTTACCACTCAAAATCCACAAATGCAAAAAGACCAAGAGCTTTTGAGCAAATTAGGAATGTTTGGGGCTTAAATATCAATAAATTAATCAAAAAAAATATGTCAAAATACGAAAAAAAATTAAGTGAAATGTCAATAAATTTGCCAACCCCAGCCTCTCCTGTAGCTAATTATGTTGGCTTTGTTAAGGCTGGAAATATGGTTTTTGTTTCAGGACAGCTTCCTCTTGAAAACGGCAAATTGCAAGGAATTGGGAAGGTCGGAAAAGAAATTTCAGTTGATGATGCTAAAAAATATGCCAAATTATGTGCCATAAATATTTTAGCTCAATTAAAAGTTGCATGTAATGGCAATCTAGATAATGTTTTGCAATGCGTAAAACTTGGAATTTTTGTTAATGGCGATGAAGATTTTAAAGAGCATCCAGCGGTTGCCAATGGAGCTTCTGACCTTATTGCCGAAGTTTTTGGCGAGGCAGGAAAACATGCAAGAGCGGCAGTTGGTTCTGGTTCTTTACCATTTGGTGTTGCTGTAGAAGTTGACGCAATTTTCTTAATTAAAGCCTAATTTTTTAAAGCAAAATTTTAAAATTCAGAGGCTTTATTTTTGTATCAAGTTAAGTTTTTTATTAATTTAATTTTTAAAAATATGGTTCTTCTCGATAAATTTTTAAATAATTTGTTAAAGATTTTTTTATCTTCATTGATAGTTTTGGTTGGGGTTATTATTGCTTACTTATTTCATGATTCGCAATTAAAAGAATCTAGCTCTACTGCCCAAAAAACTATTATTGGCAAGGGTTCTGCTCAAATCAAAGTTAAGCCAGATATTGCAAGTTTCAGCTTTACCATTAAAAAATTTAGCAAAAATTTAAAAGAGGCCCAGCAAGAAATGTCGCAAAAAGCCAACCAAGCTATTGAAGTTTTAAAAAAGAATAACATCAATCAAAATGATATTAAGACTGCAAATTATTCTTCCTATCCAGAATATGAAAGAGTTGAGGTGCAGTGTCAAAAAAATTATTGTCCGCCCTACAAAATGGAGCTAAAAGGCTATATAATTTCGCAAAGCTATGAGGTAAAAATTCGTGAAATGACTAGGGCTTCGCAGATTTTTGGAGAATTTTCGGCAATTGGTGTTGATGAGGTCGGGGGTTTAAATTTTATCGTTGATTCCATTGAAAAGGTTAAATCTCAAGCTAGAATTAAAGCCATTGAAAATGCTCGGCAAGAAGCGATGGCAACCGCCAATGCTTTGGGGGTAAAGATTAAAAAAATTGTAAAATTTTATGAAGACGATAATTATTATCCACCAATTTCTCCATATCGAGTTGGAATGGTAAAAGCAATGAGCGAGAGCGCAACGCAAAATGCCGATATAATGGCGGGTGAGGAAGTGGTGAATTCTTCGGTTACCATAACTTTTGAATTTGAATAAATTAAATGCTAATTGCTTCTTGGAATATAAATTCGCTTCGTTTAAGAATAGGTTTATTAAAAAAATTAATTGATAGATGTTCGCCAGATATAATTTGCTTGCAAGAAACAAAGGTGCAAAATCAAGAATTTCCGCTTCTTGAATTGCGGGCTTTTGGCTATGATTTTGTTGGTTTTGACGGCGAAAAATCATATAATGGTGTTGCTATTTTATCAAAATTTCCACTCAATAAAATTACCACGATTGATGTTTTAAATTACCAACAAAAACGCCATATTTTTGCCGAAATTCAAACTGAAATTGGTAACATTAATTTGCACAATTTTTATATACCAGCGGGAGGCGATATTGCTGATGTGAAGCTTAATGAAAAATTTGATCATAAGTTGAAATTTCTGGATTTTATGGCGGAATATTTTTTACAAAATCGTCCAAAAAATACCGTAATATTGGGTGATTTTAATATTGCCCCAAGTCCTTATGATGTCTGGTCGCATCAACAGTTAATCAATGTAGTTTCGCATACTGAAATTGAAGTGCAAAAACTGAATTATTTGCAACAAACTCTAAATTTTATAGATTGCCATCGCCACTTCGCAAAACCTGATGAAAAAATTTATAGTTGGTGGAGCTACAGAGCCTTAGACCCAATAAAATCAAACCGCGGAAGGCGGTTAGATCATATTTGGATTACTCCTGATTTAGGAACAAATTTACAATCCGCAGAAATTCTTAGTGATTTTAGAACTGAAAATTCTCCTTCTGATCATGTCCCGATCTTGATAAGTTTGAAATAAATAATTTTTGAAATTTATTTATATAATATCGGTTTACTCTATTTTTTTAAATCCTGTAAAGCGAATACTTCAAACTTACAATTATTATTTTTAAAAGCTTCAATGGCATCAACCAAAGCCTTGGCTCCAGACATAGTAGTGCTATAGGTTATACCCTTCATTAGAGCGGTTCTGCGAATAGAAAAACTATCGCGCGTTGCTTGAGCACCTTCGGTTGTATTAATAACAATATTTATTTCTTTTCGATCAATCATGTCAACCACATGAGGTTTATCTTCAGTTACTTTATTAACAATGGTTGAAGCGATATCATGCTCCGCTAGAAATTTAGCCGTTCCCTTGGTGGCAACAATTTTGAAGCCAATTTGAATAAGTTTTTTGGCAACTTCTACCAAATGTTTTTTATCGGAATCTTTAACCGATAAAAAAGCTAAACCAGATGTTGGAAGTTTGGTTCCGCTAGCAATTTGTGCCTTGGCAAAGGCTAATGGGAAGGTTTTGTCGATACCCATAACTTCACCAGTAGATTTCATTTCAGGTCCTAAAATTATATCGGCATTATTAAAGCGAGCAAAAGGAAACACCACTTCCTTAACGGAAAAATAATTGAATTTTGGCTCTTGCAAATTGAATTCCGATAATTTTTTGCCAACCATGATTAGCGAAGCGATTTTGGCAATTGGCGTGCCTGTGGCTTTGGCAACAAAAGGAACGGTTCTAGATGCTCTAGGGTTGACTTCTAACACATATAAAACACTATCTTTAATGGCGTATTGAATATTCATTAAGCCTTTAACATTAAGAGCTAGAGCCAGTTTTGTGGTGGCTTTTTTAATTTCTTCAATAATTTGCGTATCAAGGCTATAAGGTGGAATTGAACAAGCAGAATCGCCTGAGTGAATGCCTGCCTCTTCGATATGTTGCATAATACCTGCAATAAATACATCATTGCCATCGCATAAAGCATCAACATCGACTTCAATTGCATCAGTTAGAAATTTGTCTAAAAGAAGAGGTCCAGTTTCAAAAATATCTTGATAATCTTGTAAATATTTTGCCAAATAATCATTGTCGTAAATTATCGCCATACCTTTGCCACCAAGAACATAAGATGGACGAATAACTACCGGAAAGCCAATTTTTTTTACATCTTCAATTACTTCCGCTTTTGAGTTGGCGATACAATTTTGCGGTTGATTCAATTTTAATTCTTGTAATAATTTTTTAAAACGATCGCGATCTTCAGCAAGGTCAATCATATCAGGCGAGGTGCCGATGATTGGAATATTTTCGTCTTGTAAAAACTTGGCAAGACTAAGTGGAGTTTGTCCACCAAACTGAACATTAACCCCAAGCAATTTGCCATTTGACATTTCTTTTTTGATTAATTCAATGGTGTCTTCGGCGGTTAGTGGTTCGAAATAGAGGCGATCAGAGGTGTCGTAATCGGTGGAAACGGTTTCTGGATTACAATTTACCATGATGGCTTCAATGTTATTTTCCTTAAAAGCATAAGAAGCGTGAACGCAGGTATAATCAAATTCGATACCTTGTCCGATGCGATTTGGACCCGATCCTAAAATTATAACTTTGTTACGATTTGTTGGATTAGATTCACAGTAGTTTAAAAAAGAATGATTTGGATTTTGTGGATTTGCAGAAAAATTATTTAGCATTTTTTTAAAAATTTTTTACAAAAATTATATTTGCTAATTTTTTATCAACAAGTTTTTTTATGAATTTTTTTTGAGAATTTACAAAATACTTGTTAAATTTATTTTAAGAATTATATTGTATTTGTGAGCTTTCTAAGGGAAGCGACTATGGCAATAAATGCATTTTATAATAAACGTTATGGACCTGGGGGCAGAGCCCAGCATCTCCACCATTATCTATGGTTATTTATGGGGATGAATAGCTTTCGACATTCGCTAAAAAAAATGACTTTGCTCGGTTGAGAAACTGCCGGTTGCTTAATTAAGATGAATAAGATTAATTACGCAATATCCGTTCAAATTTGTAAATGCAAATGATAATTTTGCTAATGATAATTTCGAATTTGATTACGGGGCAAAAGCTGCTGTAGCATAAATGAAATTATCGGG
>JBMSPZ010000050.1:0-9334 GCA_049423025.1 Rickettsiales bacterium | reverse complement strand
TTGCTAATTTTTTTCATAGTGGTTGCCAAGGCTTCATTTCTTGGATTTTTATTTAATTCAGCTATTAAATCGCGTTCATTTTCAATGCATTCAAAATTTAAAACCGTGCATTCATGTCTTTCAATACAGATCGGATAGCCTTGATTTGAAATATTTCCGAGGCATTTTCTTAATTCAAAAGTGCTTTCCAAATTTGTTAATTTTGGAATAGTAATAACATTTGGAGTGAAGCTTGAATAGGAAGGGTGATAAAACTTTACATTAAAATCAGTTTGGTTATATAATGTCTGATTTGCTGGAGTGGCAGGGGCAATTGAGCTGACTGTTGCACCGCTTGCCCTTCTTCTTGGAACGCAACCAATTAAACTTTCTTTAGTTTCAGTTCCATTAACTTCTTTTTCATATAAACATACATTTGGTCTTTTTTCAATGTCGAATGATTTTTTTAGAAAGACGGTTTTTTCAATTCCTGTATAGTCAGTTAATCCAGCATTTCTAAGGTAAATCACATAATCTGTACTTTTTTCTGCATCATAACTTATAGATATTATTTTATAATTTGTAACTGAGCTTGGGCTGTTTTGTAATGCAAAAGATGAAGATTTATTGCCCCAAATTACTTTAATTGCGGGAGTATAAAAATCAGTATCTGGCGAGCTATCGCAAACAGGGGTTCCAGCACTTCCTCCTCCAGTAAAACAGGTGTCGTCTATTAATAAGCTTGGAATAAATAAAGAGGGAGCAGTTCTTCTGCTTTCAACATTATTATAAATCGGCGAGGGATATCTTAAAGAAAATTTTACGCAATCGGAAGTTTCATATTTTATTTTATTATTATAATTTGTTCGATGTATCGACATATTAGGTCTCAACGGAGATCTAGACTCAACTGCAACATTTGGAGATCCGAATTGGTCTACATAATCCATGCCATCGTCATTTAAATAAAAATAATCAGTTTTTCCATCTCTGGTTAGGCTCATATCCCAATTTCCATTGGAATTTGGTGGTTGCAAAATATTTCTCACAATTCTTGAAGTTCTCCAAACATTAATTTCAATCTCATCTTTGTTAGTATTAAAACCATTTATACACTCTCCAGTTGATGTGTCATATATTCCGCTAACACAAATTTTTTTAAATAATGATTTAGTTACTGTTCTTGATACGCCAGAAGTGGTTGTTGTTATACTTTTGTAATTTCCAGTTGGTACAATAAAATATTCGTCACCATCAAAAAAACTTGGCGAAAAATGTTTGGTAGTAACTCCCCTAAATTCAAGAACTGAGCAAATATAATTATTTCCTGGATCTGGAATAAATGATCTAATTCTAGCATTTTCTAGAGCGCTACCGTTATTACTTAATTTAGCTGTGCATTTAGGGTATTTTTTTTGATACGTACATAAAGCCCTGCCCCTTCTTGTAGTTGTACAACTTTTTGATAATTCATATGGGTATTGCTCCTTAAAACTTTTTTCATCAGAAATACAATTTTCTGTCATTGCTCCGCTCGCATCAGTGATTACTTGAATTTGTTTACAAATATCAACTCCGCAATTTTTTGTACAAATTTCAAAATAATTGCTTCCAATTCCACTGCAATTTGCTCTACATCTTCTTTTGCCACAAGATTCACCAATTATAGCTCCTGTTGACATTAACCTTGTACAAACATTAAATTGGTGAATAATTTTATCATCTAATCCATAAAAAGATTGAACATCGCCTGCATAATATAATGAATCTTCGGAAGGGGTTCTTCTGATGTCATTATTCATTCCACAAATATATTCTGGAGAAATTGGGGATTGACCAAGATCAGCATCTTCTGTTCCTGGAGAGGTTGGAGTCCATATGATTCCAATCACACTATTATAATTAGCTTTAAGTGTGTCTCTAGACATTAAAATATTGTCGTTTGGATTGGCAATTTCTGTTGGAGTAAGTGAAGATTTAAGTGGGATGTAACTTGAAGCATTGGTAAAATTAATTAATTTTTTTACACCACCTACTTCTTTGATGGCAAGAGGGTCAAGTGCTGGTTTAAAAAACCATGATGCACTTGAATCTGGTGGCATATCAGCTGCATTTTGATATAAAGTTTTGCAAATCGAGTAAATTTGATTTGAAGCTTTGTTACAATTAATACCAGTTTTATAGCAATATTCTTGACCAGAAATGTTGCAATAACAATTTTGTGAAGGGGATGAATCATCGCATGAAGATAATGAGCTTGGAGCCGAAAAACCATTTGAATTGCAATCGAAAGGGGGGTCTTTTATTGCAAAATAATCAAGGCATGCAATTTTTTCAGAAATATTTGTAAATTTACAAAGTGAATTGCGATCAAAAATTGAAGTTATTACAAAATTTTGATGTTCAGGGGTGTGCATTTCTTGTACTGCTGAATTGCTTGATCCAAGGATATTCAATGAATTATTTATTACAATTTGTAAGTAAGGATAAGAACCGCTAGAGGTGGTCTGATAGTAGCTTGAACCCAAAATTTTAACAATAGTTTCGGTGTCAAGATAATCTGGTGAGTTGCATGGTTTAGCTGCCAATGTATAATTTACGGTGTGATTATTAAAGCTTCCATCGTTAGCAAGTTGTTGAAAACTAAAGTTTGTGTATTCAGAAGTAAGGCAACCAAGTTGATTAGAGTTTCGCTCATAAGGCATAATTGAATTTTGAGATTGTTTTAATTCATTTGGTGATAATTGATGACAGTAATATTTAGTGCAACCTGGTGTATTTGGATTATTATGGCAAAATGAGTTTAAATAAGTCGGAATTGTGCAGGTTAATCCAGCATTAGTATCACTGTCGGATATGCATCTATTGGTGCATTTTTTTGAAGCATTCGATTCTCCAGCCCCACATATTGGTAAATCTCTATAATCAATGCAATCTTGGCGAATTAAAGGGTTAGGTTTTGAGGTTTTATTGTAAAATTGAGAACTTTGTCCATTTGGGGTTCTGGCATCATTACATAAAGGCATTACATAATCATTAAATTCCAATACACAATTAGCCCCAATTATTGCTCCTGAGGAAGTTGAGCAAGATCTTAGGCAATTAAAGCCTTCCATGAAAAGTTGTGGGTATTTAATTGAATCTCCGGGAGCTTGATTACAATCGGCCATACAATTAACCCCAGGGCGTCTAAAAACATTATTTGGAATTGCATTACAAGGCGGTAATTTACAATTAATACCAAGAATTGGATTGTCAACTTGGTGGCAATATGGTTTTAATGTTGATAGACAATTCACCCCATCGGTTCCTCCTTCGCATTTTATTGGATCAAAGTTTTTAGATGATGATATTGTTCTAAAAACATTTGAGTAATTTAAACAAGTGACACCGTTAATTGAAGTTGGACATGGAGGAGGAATTGCTATCATGCAATCAATACCAATATAATTTAGGGTCATATCGCTAGTAAGTTGACATTTTTCTAAAACACTTTCAAATGAAGTTGATAAATTATAGGATCCTTTTGGAGGTAAGTAATTGGTGTAAAAATTAGAAGTGACTCCATCTTTAGTATATTGTAGATATTTTGCTCCATTTGTTGAAGAGGTTTGAACAGAAACCGTTCCAGAAAAAGGTATTGCTGTAGCAAAAGATGTTTTGGAGTAGGTTAGTAAAATTAAGCAAAGAAGTAGCGAGAGGTAATTAGTCAAAAATTGTAAATATGTTTTAAAATTTTTATTTATTTTCATTAACTATTTTACAAAAAAAATCCCCCCTTTCTTCAAAATTTTTCCATTGATCTAAAGAAGCACAGGCAGGTGAAAGTAAAATATTTTTATTTATTAAATTACTTGATTTGCTATCCTTTAAAGCGGATTCAAAAGCATTTTTCAAGTTATCACATTTTTGGTGATTAACATTATTTTGCTGTAAAAATTTTGCAAAATCATCAGATGATTCGCCAATTAAATAGGCTTTGATAATTTTGGAAAAATAAGGTTCAAGACTATTAATTCCCCCTTCTTTTGCTCTTCCTCCAACAATCCAAAAAATATTATCATAAGATTTTAAGGCGTTTTCAGTTGATTCAGCATTGGTTGCTTTGCTGTCATTGATAAAGTTTATGTTATCGAAGCTAGCAACTAGTTGCATACGATGTTTTAAACCTGTAAAAGATTCAATAATTTTTATAATTTTTGCGATATTTTCCTGATTAAGAATATGATTTTGATGAAGATAACAGCAAATAATAGCAAGTGAGCAGGCAATATTTTGCATGTTATGTTCGCCTTTTAAAATTGGTTCAAAATCAAAACTAAATTTATTAGAAAAAATATTGATAAAAATTTTATTATTCAAAATTGAAATTCCTTCATTAAGATTTTGTTGAGTAGAGATGGCAATTAGGTTGGCACTAAAATTATTATCCTTAAAATCATGATAAATTTGATTAGTAATTTTATTGTCATAACCAATAATTGCATAATCACTTGCGGTTTGATTTTGAAAAATTCTTTTTTTGGAGTTAATATAATTTTCTAGTGAGCCATGGCGATCAATATGGTCTGGAGTTATGTTCAATAGAGCCGAAATGTTAAATTTTATATCATTAATTAAGTCTAATTGATATGAAGAAGTTTCGAAAATATAATTAAAATTTTCTTGATTTTGCGGTAAATCAAACACTGGAATTCCAATATTGCCACCAACTTCGCTTTTTAAATTTAATTCTTTAAAAATATAGCCTGTTAAGGCGGTGGTGGTTGATTTTCCGTTGGTTCCTGTAATGCCAATAAAAAAATTATTTTGATGATTAAAATTATAAAAAATTTCTAAATCGCAGGATAATTTGCAGTCATGTTTTTTTACTTCTTGCAAAATTGGGTGAGGTTTTGGATAAAATAATGGAATACCGGGTGCAAAAGAAATTATAGAATTTTTGTTGTAGTTAATTTGTTCAGGATTTTTTAGGGTTAAATTCGGGTATTTATTTGCATTAATTTTTACAGCATCTGGATTATCATCAGTTGCCACAATATCATGATTTTTGTTTTGCAAAAATTTAGCGGTTGAAATGCCTGAAATTCCTAGTCCATAGACAATATAATTATGCATAGAAATCTATTTTTTTTTAATATAAATTATCTGACCATTTTAATATTTTTAATAATTAAAAACAAGAAAGTTTTTACTATTAAAAATTATTGTATAAATTGTCAAAAAAATGTAAAAAATTTTATTTTGATTTTTTTATTTAATTTTTTAAAATGATTGAAAATTTTTTTAACTTATAAAATATTTGCAATGAAATCGGTCGAAATTACACCAAAATTAATTAAAGATCATAATCTTACTGATGAAGAATATGCCAAAATAATTGAAATTTTACAAAGAACCCCAACCATTACCGAACTTGGAATTTTCTCGGCAATGTGGAGTGAGCATTGCTCTTATAAATCTACAAAAAAATGGCTTAAAACAATGCACACCAAGGCTCCGTGGGTAATATGCGGGCCTGGAGAAAATGCTGGAGTTATTGATATAGGCGATGGTCAGGCGGTGATATTTAAAATGGAAAGTCATAATCACCCTTCTTTTATTGAGCCATATCAAGGAGCTGCAACTGGAGTTGGTGGGATTTTGCGCGATGTTTTTACGATGGGAGCCAGACCAATTGCCAATTTAAATGCATTAAGATTTGGTGAAATTAATCATCCAAAAACTAAGCATTTAGTGAATGGAGTTGTTTCTGGAATAGGGGGTTATGGCAACTGTGTTGGGGTTCCAACTGTTGGTGGTGAAATTACTTTTGATAAAAGCTATAACGGTAATATTATTGTCAATGCTATGACTGTTGGTTTAGCCGATAAGGATAAAATATTTTATTCATCAGCCAGTAAGGTTGGAGCGAGTGTGGTTTATGTTGGGTCAAAAACTGGTCGTGATGGAATTAACGGAGCAGTTATGGCTTCTGATGAATTTAAGGAGGGCGATGAAGATAAAAGACCAACGGTTCAAGTTGGCGACCCTTTTGCCGAAAAATTATTGCTTGAGGCCTGCTTGGAATTAATGCAAACCGATTGCATTTTATCTATACAAGATATGGGGGCGGCTGGACTTACCTCATCTTCATTTGAAATGTCGGGTAAGGGTGGAACGGGTATTGAGCTTAATCTTGAAAATGTTCCGATGCGTGAAAAAAATATGACTCCTTACGAGATAATGTTGTCAGAAAGTCAAGAAAGAATGTTGATGATTATTAAACCAGAAAAAACCGATTTTGCCAAGCAAATTTTTGATAAATGGGGACTTGATTTTGCAGTCATTGGAATAGTTACCGATACTGGCAGAGTTGTGATTAAAATGAATGGAGAAACATATGCAGATATCCCGTCTTTACCGCTTTCGCAAAATTCTCCAGAATATGAAAGACCGTATATTTAAGTTTAATTTTAAAATTTTTTTTGCTTATTTTTCGGTAATATTTTTTCTTAATATTTCCAATCTTAAAGCTGAAATTAAAATTACAAACTGGTCAGAAATATCAAAGATAAATAATAACGGTCGACAATCAGATTACAAAATTACTATTCAAGTTGTCAATATTCCTGAAAATTCTGGAATTTCTTCTTTTATAATTTCCAGTTCGGCTCCAAGAAATTTTCAAGTTGAGGGGGTAAAAATTAATGGCGTTGAAGCAAAATATAACATTAAAGATGGACAAACGATTGAATTTATTTTTGACAAAATTCTAACCAATAATCAAAGTGCTGAAATTCAATTTAGAGAAAAAGTTATTTATGAAAAAGTTAGTAAATATTTGAGACAAGAGCAAGTTTATATTCCGAATTTTGCAAATGGCGCAAAAGCTAAAGTTATTATCGATATTGGCGAGGATTTTGAATTAATTTCTTCTCATCCAAATCTAAAACAATATAATAATTATATAATTTTTGATGGAATTATTTCGCAAAATGGATATTTGGAAATGCTTAAATTAACTAATTATGGAGCAATTTGGGATGTTAGAATTAAAAGTAAAATTTTGCTTAATAATTCCAAAGGAATTTTAGAGATTACTGTTCCATATTTATTTCGTGGAGGTGCGCAAAAAGTTGAGAAACAATTTATTGGTGCAAATGTAATTCCAAAATCACATTTAACCACCAAAGACAATGATATCATGACCTTTGAAACAACTCCAGAAATGAAGCAAATTGATATTTTTCATCAAGCAAATATTTACACTGGCAAAAAATATCGATTGGAAAATTTGCGATCACCGCAAAATTATCTAGAAATTTCTGAAAATGATAAAATTTTGTTAAAACCACTGCTTGAATTTGCTTTAAATAGTCCAGAAAATAAAGATTTGCCAGATTATGTAAAAATTCTAAAATTTGTGCATCAATATATCAAATATGATCTAAGTTTTTATGCAAAATTATTGAATGTTGAGCAAATAATTCAAAGTAAAGCGGGGGTTTGTAGCGAGTTTGCAACCTTGTTTAATGCAATGGCGAGATTGGCGCAAATTCCATCTTCGGTGGTTCATGGTTTTGCATTGGGTGAATATGATAAATTTGAAAGTCATGCTTGGAATATGATTTATATAAATAATAAATGGATTCATGTTGATCCAACTTGGAATTTAAGTAAAGGCATAGTTTCTTCTTCTCATATTTATCTTAAAGATAATCGCAAAGAAGATATTTTGATAAAATATCGAGGTCAAAATTCGGAAATTAACATCGATAAGGAATATACTATTAAGGAAATTAACAACTAAAAACAAAATGATAAATTATTTTTTTAGATTACAGAATTTTGATAAATTATTTAATATTTTTACCAAAATTTTGCCAATATTAATTATTTTTTTAACTATTATTGCGGGTTATAAAATTTATCATTCGCCCGATGATTATCAGCAATCTAATGCGGTTAAAATTATGTATATTCATGTTCCATCGGCTTGGATGTCGCTTTTAATTTATAGTTTAATGGCAATATTTAATGTTAGTGCTTTTATTTGGAAAAATCGATTTTATTACTTAATTGCTCGATCAATTGCCGAAGTTGGTGCGGTTTTTACTTTAATTACTTTGGTTACTGGGGCAATTTGGGGTAAGCCGATTTGGGGGACTTGGTGGGCTTTTGACGCAAGACTTACATCGGTGTTATTATTATTTTTTTTATATTTGGCTTATATTATTATTTACGATAATATTGCCGACCGCGTCAAGGCAGAAAAAATATCGGCAATCATTGCTATTGTTGGTTTTGTAAATATTCCATTGATTAAATTTTCAGTCGAATATTGGAACTCATTACATCAAAAAGCCAGTATTTTAAGAAGTGGAGGTGTGGCAATTCATTCAGCTTTTTTAACTCCGCTTTTGCTAACTTTTGCGATTTATTTTTTTATTTTTATTTTATTTTCTTTGATTAGAATAAAGACGATTTTGAATTTATATAAAATTAATTCTTTAACAATAAATAATTTTTCATAATGACCTACGTTGTTACCGATAATTGTGTTCGATGCAAATACACAGATTGTGTTAGTGTTTGCCCAGTTGATTGTTTTTACGAGGGTGAAAATATGTTAGTAATTGACCCAGATCAGTGCATTGATTGCGGAGTTTGTGTTCCAGAATGTCCTGCGGAAGCAATATCACCAGAGGCTCCTGACTTAGTGAAGTGGGTAGAAATTAATCGTGAATATGCCAAAAAATGGCCAAATATTGCCAAGAAAAAAGATGCATTACCTGAGGCCAAAGAAATGGATGGAATGAAAAATAAGTTTGAAAAATTTTTTGATCCAAGACCCGCTAAAATTCAAAAATAATTTAAAATGCAAAAATATCAAATTAATCGACAAAATTTTCAAAAATTAAATAAACCCGATGCTATTATTTTCGATTGGGATAACACTTTGGTAGATACTTGGCCACTAATTCATCATTCAATTAATCGAACCATGGAGGCAATGAAAAAGCCAATTTGGAGTTTTGAAAAGGTTAAAAATACTGTACATAAATCGATGAGAGAATCTTTTCCAGAAATATTTGGAAGTAATTGGCAGGAAGCTGGAGATATTTACAAAAAATCTTATCAAGAAGTTCATCTTGATAAGATTTGCTTATTGCCAAATTCGTTAAATTTATTAGAATTTTTACTACAAAATAACATAAAAGTTTTTTTGGTAAGTAATAAAATCGGCACTACTTTACGCAAGGAAGTTAAAAAACTAAATTTAGAAAAATATTTTTTTTCCGTAATTGGAGCGCATGATGCCGACTTCGATAAGCCTAAATGTGATCCAGTAAATTTAGCTTTAATGTCATCG
>JBMSPZ010000049.1:0-9704 GCA_049423025.1 Rickettsiales bacterium | reverse complement strand
CTTGGATTTTTTTATCTAGTGCCGTAGTTGGCTCGTCGGCAATCAATATTTGTGGATTATTTGCAATCCCAATAGCAATCATTACCCGCTGTTTTTGCCCACCCGATAATTGATGAGGATAGTCATTGACCCTGTCAATTAAAGAACTAAGACCAACTTCTTTCATTAAATTTTCAATTTTGAATTTTAATGTATTTTTAGAAATTTTTGGCTGATGTGTCAAAATTGCCTCGCCAATTTGCTTGCCAATTTTGTGAAGCGGATTTAGGGCGGTGTTTGGATCTTGAAAAATAAAACCGATTTCTTTGCCTCGAATTTTTTGTAAATTTTTGTCATTTAATTTTAACAAATCTTGATTATCAAAATAAATTTTTCCAGAAATTTCAGCATTTTTTGGCAATAATTTTAAAATAGAAAGAGCAATTAGAGACTTACCAGAGCCACTTTTGCCAACTAATGCAGTAATTCTTTGTGATGATAAATTTAAAGAAAAATCCCGAATAATTTCTTGAAAATTGCCATCGGTTTTTCTGAATTTTATGCAAAGATTTTCAATTTTTAAGGTCATTATGTTAATTTTTTTGGTTAAATCTTAACTCTAAAATTAACATGATTTTTCTAAATCTCCACTTCTTTAAAATAATTTCAAAAATTAAAGTTTTTTTACGATTTTAAATTTGTTTTGAATCAAAATTTAAAAAGCCAAAATCAAGAAATTATTCAAAGATAACAATAATTGCCAATTTTTCAAATAAACTCATTTTTCCAACCTTTCCTTACCTTTCAAACCTTCGGTTCTAGCCATGCTAACCACTCCATCTGGCAATGATTCTCTTAGGCCAACATCGCCTCCAACAACTCTTGATCTCAATAACAATCTTTGACTTTCACCAATAATTTGTGAGGTTTCTCTGGCATGAAGCCCATGTTTATTTTGTAAAATCAGCATATCTCCTGATTGCAAAGACTCTGAAAAATCAGGATCAATTTCTTCAAGATATTTTTGCAATAATTTAATCGCATTTAAAATTTTTTTATCATTTTGATGATAACCAAAAGAACCATAATTTGAAAACCTTATTTCATGGGTTTTTGGGTCAATAATTTTGCCATATAACAAATCAAAATCTTTATTATTTTCTGCAATTGTAGTGATTTTAAACAAACTTTCCAAATCTTCTTCTTTGCCATTTTTTTTAAAATAATCGATGATGGTTTCAGCCAAAATTACTTTGGTTTTTACCGCGTCATGTCCTTTTACTCCAACCAAAATAGTCAATTCGTCAACTCCATTATGCCACCCATCATTATGCCAAAGTAAATCTCTATCTCCATCAAATTCGGATTCCCTACCCTTAGCTTCCTTAGTTGGATAAATTAATTGAAAAATTTCACGGTCTTTATTTTTGGTATCAACCAATAATCCCATCATTAATGCTGATGAAATTTTGCAAATTGCAACATCTCGATTGCCAATCATTTCTGAATCAGAATTACGACTAGTTTTTGGAATTATATTTGAATCAATCGAAGGGAAATTTAAACCTTGTAAAAAAATTATTTTAGATTTTTCGGCCAAAGTTTTAGTTAAATTATGGGTAAATTCAGGATGTTTTTCAGCCATTTCAGTAAATTTAGGCTGATATTTTGAAATTTCTTGCCACTCAAAATTTCTCTTCAGTTTGGCATTTACCGGAACCAAACTCTCTGCTAATCCCTTTAAATTTTCAGCCAAAGCAGGCGGAACCTTTAATCTAGAAATATTTCTTAAAACCATAAATAGGTGTTTTAAATTTAAAAAATCTATATAAATTTATCTCATAAAATAATTAATTATCAAGCAAAATTTATGAAGAAAAAAATTATAATGTGGTTTCGCCAAGATTTAAGATTATCAGACAATCCTGCCTTGAATAATTGTAACGATTTCGCCAAAAAAAATAATTGGGAAATTATGCCGATTTATATTTTTGATAATGAAATTGACGAGGGTCGAAAAATTGGCTCAGCTAGCAAATGGTGGCTTCACCACTCACTTCAATCTTTAAACAAATCCTTGGATAATAAATTAAATTTTTATCAAGGCGAACCACTAAAGATTTTACAAAATATCGTTAAAAATCATGAGGTCGAAGCAATATTTTGGAACCGAAGATATGAACCGCTTTTGATAAAAAAAGATACTGAAATAAAAAAACATTTTAGAGAAAAAAACCTGCAAGTTGAAAGTTTTAACGGTTCGCTTCTTTGGGAACCTCTTGAAGTTTTAAAGGATGACAAAACTCCCTACAAGGTTTTCACTCACTTTTATCGTAAAGGTTGCTTGCTCAATGCTTTGCCTCCAAAAAAACCAACGCAAATGCCAAGCGATTTGAAATTATATCACGATAAGGTTAATTCTGTTTCGCTTGATGATTTAAAGCTTTTACCCAAAATCAAATGGGACAAAATTATGCAAGAATATTGGCATATCGGCGAAGAAAATGCTTATAAAAAAATGCAGAATTTTGTAAAAAATGATTTAAGTAATTATAAAATTGGCCGAGATTTTCCAAATTTAAAAAAAGTCTCGCAACTCTCGCCCCACCTGCATTTTGGTGAAATTTCACCTCAACAAATATGGCATTACGCAAAAGAAAATTATCAAGAAAAAGCGGGTGAAAAAAACTTAGATCACTTCTTAAGTGAACTTGGTTGGCGAGAATTTTCATATTATTTGCTTTTTCATTTTCCAAAAATTACCAAAAAAAATCTAAATGAAAAATTCGATAATTTTTCATGGCAACATAACGCCAAATATCTTAAGGCTTGGCAACGCGGGCAAACCGGTTATCCGATAGTTGATGCTGGCATGCGTGAACTTTGGCAAACTGGCTATATGCATAATCGCGTGCGCATGATTGTTGGTTCGTTTTTAGTAAAAAATTTACTAATTGATTGGCGAGTTGGCGAGGATTGGTTTTTTGATTGCTTGGTTGATGCCGATTTGGCAAGTAATGTGGCAAGCTGGCAATGGGTAGCTGGAAGTGGTGCTGATGCGGCTCCGTATTTTCGAATTTTCAATCCAGTTTTGCAAGGAGAAAAATTTGATGAAGATGGCGAATATACCAAAAAATATGTCCCTGAATTAAAAAATTTACCAAGCAAATATTTGTATAAGCCATGGGAAGCCTCAAGTGAAATTTTACAAAAAGCTGGTATAATTTTGGGCGAAACCTATCCTCATCCAATTGTAAATATCGACGAATCAAGACATAAAGCTCTTGAAGCTTTTAAAAAACTACCAAAAAAAGAAAGTGAATGACTCACAAAAAATTAAATTTACCACAAAAAATTTGTGAATTTTGCAACCGACCTTTTGCTTGGCGAAAAAAATGGCAACGAGACTGGGAACATGTAAAATTCTGCTCCGATAAATGTAAAAATTCTAAAAAAAATGCGAAAAAAAACTAAATTTTATAAATTTTTTTTTACTGTAATTATTTTTTTATCACCAACTTTAATTTATGCACAAAATATGACAACAATTCCAAAGGCAAATCAAAAAACTTCGGCTTTAAATGTTCTAAATAAACCACTACAGCCTTGTTGCTTTGAACCTCTCACCGGATTTTTTCGTGACGGATATTGCCATACAAATTTTCAAGATGCAGGAACTCATGTGGTTTGCGCCCAAGTAACAACTGAATTTTTAGAATTTACAAAATCTAGAGGAAATAATTTATCTTCACCAAATCCACAATATAATTTTCCAGGCTTAAAAGCAGGAGATTTTTGGTGCTTATGCGCTTTGCGTTGGCTTGAAGCTTATGAAGCTGGATTTGCTCCAAGAATAAAATTCGAATCCACCAACATCAAGGCTCTTGAATATATTGATTTAGAAATCTTAAAAAAATTTCGACTGAAGAAAAAAAGTAAAAAATAATTATCGAAAAAAATCTTGAAAAAAATATTTTTATTACCTAATATGATAATCATTATTGCAATGATTTTTTAATTTCAAAGCCATTTGAAATATTTATTTAACTGGTTTTATAAAAATTTTATTAAAAATAGTTTTTATTTTTTTATTGTTTTTTTCTTTTATTTTTTATGTTAATTCTTCGCAAATTTCCGCAATTTTTTTGGTTAATTTTACAAATTTTATTTTTAAATCTTATTTTAATTAACAATATTTTTGCCAAAAAAAATAATACTTTAAAACCAGTTCACACCAATATAATTTCTTCCGCTACACTTCCACAAATCACCGTTACCGCCTCTAACGAAAATTCTGATTATAAAAATTTTAACTCCTCAAGCTCGCTAAAAATTAATAAACCACTAAATGACACCCCACAAAGTATTTCCGTGGTTGGACGCAAACAAATTCAAGACCAAAATATTGTAAATCTTGAGGAGGCTTCGCGTTATGTTCCGGGATTTTTTGTTAAGCAAGGCGAAGGCAATCGCGACCAAGTTTCGATTCGAGGCAATGACACAACTGCTGATTTCTTTCTAGACGGAGCTCGCGATGATGCCCAATATTTTCGTGATTTTTATAATATCGAACAAATTGAGTTTTTAAAAGGTCCAAATGCTTTAGCATTTGGTCGAGGTGGCTCTGGTGGCTTAGTAAATCGAGTTTCAAAATTTGCCAATGGCGACAAAATTCGTAAAGTAAGTTTGAGTGGCGGTTCCTTTGAAAATCATCGTTTCGAGGGCGATATTTCTGAAAAAATCAATGATAAATTTAATTTTAGAATCAATGGTGTTTATGAAAATTCCAAAACCTTCCGTGATTATGGATATATGCAAAAATATGGCATCAACCCAACGGCAACCATTATTTTAAGCCAAAAAACTGATTTAAAAGTTGGTTATGAATATTTTTATGATAATCGCTTTAATGACCGCGGTTTGCCTTCAAAAAACGGCTCACCACTTACAATTCGCTCAAATAAATTTTTTGGCAGTCCTGATCAATATGGCTCAAAAACTGAAGTAAATAGTGCTTTTGCAACTATAAATCATGATTTTAATAAGGATTTTAAAATTAAAAATCATACCCGCTTAAGCAATTACGATAAATATTACAAAAATTCATATCCAAATAGCGCAGTTGACAATAATTATAAATTTAAATTGGCATCTTACGACAACGACCAAACTCGCCTTAACTTCACCAACCAAACCGATTTTATAAGTAAATTTACCACCAAAAATATAAAGCATGAATTATTAATTGGCACCGAAATTTCTCATCAAGCATCAAAATTAGAAAGAAGAAATGGCTTATTTAATGGTAGTGCTTCAAGCCTTGAAGTTTCTGTTTTTGATGACATTATTTCGTCATCAGTTTCTTATCAAACTAATATTAAAAATAAAAATAATGTTAGAATTCTTGCGGGATATTTACAAGATAATTTGATTTTAAATAAATATTTTGAAGCCAATGTTGGTGTGCGATTAGACAATTTTAAAATTATTTTAAATGACAATTTTAATCATCAAAAATTTGAAAATTCGCAAAATTTAATTTCACCAAAATTGGCTTTGATTTTTAAACCTAAATCCAATATCTCCAACTATGCCAGCTTTAGCACATCTTATCTACCAAGTGCAGGCGACCAATTTAATGAACTCGATGCAAAGTCAAAAACTTTAAAGGCCGAAAAATTACAAAATTACGAAGTTGGCTCTAAAATTGATCTCACCAAAAAATTTAATATTAGTGGCGCCTTATTTATTTTAGACAGAACCAACACCAGAGCCAATGACCCAGCAGGAACTGGCTTGTTTGTTCTATCTGGAGCCTCTCGAACTAAAGGCTTAGAGCTTTCAGCTCAAGGCGAAATTTACAAAAATTTCAACATAATTGCTGGCTTCTCGCACCTTAAAGCCGAAATCACTAGCGACACTTCAAGTGCCAAAAAAGGTAAAAAGCTGGCACTTACTCCACAAAATAAATTTTCGCTATGGGGAAAATATGACATCGACCAAAAATATGGTTTGGCCTTGGGTTTCATCAATCAATCAAGTCAATTCGCTTCGGTTGATAACAGCGTTCGCATTAAAGGATTTAACCGAATTGATGGCGGAATTTTTTATCACATTAATTCAAAAATTCGCACTCAATTAAATGTGGAAAATATTTTTAACAAAAAATACCATCTCACCGCCCACAATAACAACAATATCCAACCCGGTTCAATTCGAGCCTTTAAAGCCAACCTCACTATGGAATTTTAGAATTTACAAGTAAAATAAATTTAGAAATGGTTCGTAAAGAATTTAATCTTAAAATTCAAACCAAAACTCAAAATAAAAATCTTGATTTAATTATTAAATCAAATGAAAAACTATTTCTTTGCGAAGCCAAACATATCAACACTTCTGGCGGTGGACAAGATAAACAAATGTCAGAATTAATTGAATTATTGAACATAAAAGAAAACAATAAAGATTTTTACATAATATCCTTTCTTGATGGAAAATATTCCAATAAATTACTTGATGATAATTCTTTGGGGAAAAAAATTTCCACCCAAAGAAATGAAATTATTAATTATTTAAAAAATAATAAAAATAATTATTGGTTAAATACCAAAGGATTTAGGAGTTTATTTGAAAAACTTTAATATACAAATTTTATAATATTTATGTTTGTAATTTATTTGAGTTAAATATTATATAACTATATCCAATTTTGACATAGCTAACAAAACCTTACCTATATCTACTATTTAGGATTATTTTTAAAATTTTCATAATCAAATTTTTTTAAATTTATTAATTTTAATTTTTGCAATCTTGAATAAAAGGTAGTAAATAAAACTTCTAAGCCATATCGAATAACATTTACATTACAATATTCGGTGCCATAATGTGTTGGAATTGAGATTTCATTGATTAACATTTTGTTGTCAATAAGTTGAATTAAAATATCGCTATCAAATAAAAATCCATCATTGTTATAGTTAAAAGGAATACGTTCCAAAGCCTTTATTTTATAGGCACGAAGACCAGTGTGATATTCCGATAATTTTTGCCGAAGCATAATATTTTGAACAAAAGTCAAGCAAATATTTCCAATTAATTTATATAATGGCATATTGCCTTTTAATGCTGATTTTTTACAAATCATGCGCGAACCCAAAACACAATCAAAATTTTGCGATAATATTGGTTCAATTATTTTTGGAATTAGCAAAGGCGAATATTGCGAATCTCCGTGAAGCATTATAACAATATCAAAATTATTTTTTATAGCATAATTATAGGCAAATTTTTGATTACCTCCATATCCAAGATTTTTATTTTGAACAGCTAGCTTAATATTTTTATCTTTGTTTTTATTTTGATAATTTTTGACTAATTTGGCAGTGAAGTCGATAGAATAATCGTCACTAACTAAAACTTCGTAATCAGCAATTTTTTGCTTAATTTCTTCAAAAGGAATTAAATCAAGAACCCGATTTATATGCTTTTCATTATTGTATGCGGGAATAAAAATCAGAAGTTTATTTTTCATTTAATTAATTTTTCGTTGATAATTTTTTTATTAAATTTATAAAATAAGATATTTAATTTACAACCATCAGAAATATGCTTTTTATAAGAAAATTTATTTTCCAAATATTTTAAATTTATATTTCTAAATAATTGAAAATTTTCAGAATTTTTATAATTTCCATTAAATACATTACAGTTATAATTATCATAGCAAAAATCACCGAAGGTGATTGATTTGATTACCCCATTCTTATCATATATTTTTAATGCATTATAAAATTCATTTAGAAAGTGATCAGTTAAAAACCCCTCTCTCTCAAAATATCCTATAATAAAAATTTTATAATTTTCTTTATGTAAAATTGCCACATTTTTAGATATTTTTTCAATCTTACCTTCTTGCAAAAACTTGTATTTCCAAATAGTTTTGGAGTTTAAAACCAAAATATTTCCATCCTCTTTAACATAACTATCGATTTTTTGATAGAAAAGATTTTCATCTTCTTTTTCCATATACTCAAAACAATTTGGGTAATTATTTTTTAAATAATTATGCTTACAAACATAATAATACAAAGGTATTAATAATATTAATATTATAATTCTTAAATCAATAAAAATTAATTTTAATTTCTTTGAAATATATGAAAAAAAAATATACCAATGATAAGCAATAAAAATTAAAAGATTAATATAATAAATTGATATTCGGCGACCGCTATCTAAAACAGGATAAATTTTTAAAATAGAAGTTATGCAATTTAAAAAAATTGGTAAAAATAAAATATTTAACAATAACCATTTTCTTTTTTTAATTAATAAAAAGGTTATAATTACAAATGAAAAAAGTTGATAAGCATCAAAATGCTCAGCTAAATTTTTATTAATTTCTCCGAAATAAAAATTTTTAACCTCAAAAATATTGATTTTTAAAATTGCATTAATAAAAGAAGATAGCAAATTTTCTTTTTCATAAATATCTTGATTTGGCGAAAAATCGAAAATATTTATCAATAAGAATAAATGCAAAAGAACTAGCGAACAAAGAGTGAAATGACCAAAAATTATTATGAATAAATGTTTTTTATTTTTTTTAAAAAAACTATCAAAAATAAGAGCTATGGCTAATGCAGATATAAAAAAACAAACTCCATGATGAGTTTGAATTGCTAAAAATCCTATAAAAAAATAATAGATTAAATATTTATTTTTAGGCTTGTTGATATAGCGGTAAACAAAAATTGCCATCCAACACATTATCAATAATAACATTGAGTATGCCCTAATAAAAACAGACAAGGTGTTCATTATTGAACTAAAAGTAACCAATGCTGATAAAATATATCCGAAATTTCTACCAACATAAAGTCTTCCAAAAACATAAATACTGGGGATTAAAAGCAACCCTGGAATTATTGAAAACATTCTAAGCCACAATTCATTATGACTAATTTTTAAGGCATAAAACCAAATCAAAAAAGATAATGGTGGATGAACTTCTTCGTTAAAAATATTTTTAAATAATTCCGCTATATTATCTGCATTTGAAATATATAAATGCCAATATTCATCATTAGAAAAAATATACTTATCAAGGTTTCCAAGCCTAAGAAATAAGCCAGATAGAATTAGCAAAGAAAAGAAAATTATATCAAAATTATTGGTGTTTTTGGTGCAAATCCTTGTTATATATTTCATTTTTTAAATTTTATTTAAACAAATTTCAGTTTTTTCTCCGCTTTTACGATTTTTAATTTCAACTTGATTGTTCGCCAAAGTTTTTGGCCCAACTATAATTTGATATGGCACGCCAATCAAATCGGCAATCGCCAATTTTTGTCCCATCGAATTTTTGGTGTCGTCATATAAAACTTCGATATTGTGTTTTTGCAAATTTTCGTAAATTTTTGCACAAGCTAGATCGCATTGCTCATCGCCAGTTTTGATGTTAATAACCATCACATCAAAAGGGGCAATTTGTGCTGGCCAAATAATGCCTCTTTCATCATGATTGGCTTCAATCGCACCTGCCACCACTCTTGAAACCCCAATACCATAAGAACCCATATTTGGATAGATTTTTTCGCCCGAGGCACTCATCACCGAAGCTTCCATTGCCTTAGAATATTTCAATCCAAAATTGAAAACCTGACCCACCTCAATGCCTCGTTTGGCAATAATATTTTCTTTGGCAACTGGACATTTATTGA
>JBMSPZ010000048.1:0-9732 GCA_049423025.1 Rickettsiales bacterium | reverse complement strand
AGGCTTTAGAGATATTTTTGGGAGAACTTCCCAAAATTTCAGCATTAAATATTATTTTGCGAGTTTCAAAGCGCTTTAGATAAACTCTCCAAACATTGATTATTGATTGAATATTATTGATGCTAACAGCTCCACCAACCACCATATCTAAATTATTTTTTTGACATTTTTTTGAAATTTCTAAAATATAATTTTCTAATGAAGAAACATCCTCTCTGGCAAGACCCAAGGAACCAGCAAAATCAACCCTACCAAACACAATTCCCAAAATATTATTCTTAGAATTAGCAATAGTTAAAATTTGGTCAATTTGATTAAAACAATTAATGGTCTCAAGATTAAATAAAAATTTTACCCCAAATTTTTCTTCCTTATCATAAACTTTATCAGTAGCATTAATAAATTTTTGCAAAGCAAATTTACTTTCAATCATTGGAGCAATAACATATTGGGCGCCCAAAAGCTTGGCTTTATATAAATCACTTATCGCCTCACAACCTCCAATTTTAATAGCCAAATCCAAATTAGATTTTCTGGTAACATCAATTAGCCTCAACATCTCGTCATCTCTGACTCCCTCGGCCTCAAATTCTGATTTAATTGCGGTAAAACCATATTTATCTTGACCTTCTTTTAGAAAATCAAGCATCTGAATTTCATTTTTATTCATAGTATTTAATTTATTTTTTTACCTTTTATAAAATTTTTCCACTCTTCTTTTCTTCTCTTAATAGATAAAATAATTTTGTCTATTTTATATTTAACTGATGATTTATATGGGTAATTATTAATATAATTTTGAATTGCCAAAATTTGTTCAGGATTTTTGTAGTTATTTTGAATAAAATCGTAAAGTCGATTATCAATCAAAAAATTATCTCCGCTCGCATTAACTAATGAATCATAGACTTCCGACATTTTACCTTCTTTAATTTGGTTATATTGAATAACTATATGACTGCCAAAACCTTTATCTAAAACATTTTGAGCAAGACCATTTTCAATGGATTTAAAAGTATTAATTACTTTTCGTTCATATTGTTCAATTGAACGAGTCCAAAAATGAAAAATAAAAATATCGTTAGTGGCAATCATTTTTCGATAACCTAATTTCAAACTAACATTATGATTACCAGCCGAAATCATTTTATAACCCTTGGCACTGTGTATTACCTTAAAATGAGCCGAGACCTGACCCTTCATATTTGCACGAATTTTGAAAATCTCGCCCGCAGGTTGTGGATTTATATGCATACCAGAGACCATCATGGCATTGATATTATTATTTTCTGGCAATGATAATTTAAGGTTGCCATGTCTTGAATACCAGAATTCATCGGCATCAACATTCATGATCCAATCTGCCTGATATTTATTTTTGGCAATCTCAATCATTCGATTGACCCAAACAATTTGATTGAAGGTGTCATCGGTTTCATCGATTAATTCTAATTTACCAAGCTCTTGATATTTAATCAAAATATCGCGCGTTTTATCAGTTGAGTTATTGTTAGTTGCAATAATAAAATCAACCCCGCTTGCCAAATGAAATTTGATATTTTCTTCAAGAACATCATCTTCATTTTTAACGAGCAAAGTCATTACCAATTTTTTGGCGAGTTTTTGTTCAATATTTTTTTGCGCCCTTTTTATTTTGGAAAACATTTATTAATAATTTCGATGTTATAAAATGATTTGAATTTTAATTTATATAATGATTTTGTAAAGAATAATTATGAAAAAAAACCATATAAAATACCTTATAACTGGTTCATCAGGTTGGATTGCAAAAAGTTTTTTAGCAAAATTAAAATTGCTATACAGTGATGATTTTGAAAATATTGTTTTACCATTAAGTTCAAAAAACCACAATCTTTGCCTCAATAAAAATTTAATCAAAACATTTAAATATAATCATAATTTTGACCAAAATTTTGAATATCACCTTATTCATCTTGGTTATCCATCAAAAAATGTTATTTTAGAACTGGGAGCTGAAAATTTTGAGAATCAATGCATCAAAAATCGGGAATTTATTGAGTATTTTTGCAATAATTATAAAGTAAAATCACTGATTTTTAGCTCTTCGGGAACGGTTTATACCCAAACTGACCAATATGCAAAAAACAAAATCTTTGATGAAGAATATTTGCAAAATCTTGCCAAAAAACATAATTTAAATCTACTTATTACCAGAATTTTCAATATTGGCGGACCTTATGTAAATAAACCAGAAAATTTTGCCTTATATAATTTTTTACTTCAAGCAAGAAGTCATAAAAATATCAGAATTGAAGCCAAAAACGATATTTACCGCTCTTTTGTTCATCTAGAAAATTTATCTGATTTTTTTTATTGCTGGCTTAATGATCATAATAAAAATTCTCATGAAATTTTGGATATTTGTACCGATAAATCGATTGAATTAAAAGATTTAGCTAAAAAAATAATTAAAATATTTAATCTAAATTGTGAAATTATTTCACCAAATTACAATATAGAAAATCATCCAGAATTTTATATTGGAAATGCCAAAAAATATTATGATTTTATGCAAAAATATCAAATTAAAATTCATGATTTAAATAAAATTATTACAGATAGCAATGATTACCTTAACATTATTTCTAAATTATGAATGAAAAATCCATTATAATCACTGGGGCAACGGGTTTTATCGGCACCAATCTCTGCCTAAAATTATTAGCAAAAAATCATCAAATTTTTGCCATTGATAACCATAATTCTAGCTCCAAACAGAATTTAGTATCAATCAAAAATTTTATTGTAGAAAACAATATTTCCGCAAACAAATTTCATTTTTTAGAAAAAAATATTATCGATGATTTTACTGATTTAAATTTTTTTAAAAATCAATCAATTGATTATATTTTCAACCTCGCCTGCCCAGCATCTCCTCCTCGTTACCAATTAGACCCAATTTATACCTTCAAGACTTCGGTTTGGGGCAATGAAAATTTGATTAATTTGGCAAAAAATTTACAACAAAAACAAGATTATTTCCCAACTATAATTTTCACCTCAACTAGCGAAATCTATGGCGACGCCTTAATTCATCCACAGCCAGAAAATTATTGGGGCAATGTCAATCCAATTGGCATTCGCTCATGTTATGATGAAGGCAAGCGAGCGAGCGAAACTTTGCTTTACGGCTATCATCGTATGGAAAATTTGCCAATAAAAATTATGCGAATTTTTAACACATATGGGGAATTTATGGATAAAAATGATGGTCGGGTTGTTAGTAATTTTATTAATCAAGCCTTAAACAATCAAGATATAACAATCTATGGCGACGGCTTGCAAACCCGAAGTTTTTGTTATATTGAAGATTTATTGGAAATTTTGTTTAAATTTGCTTTTGCCAATGACAATTTTTTTGGACCAATCAATTGTGGCAATCCACAAGAATTTTGTGTAAAAGATTTAGCAAAATTGGTGATTGATTTAACCAATTCAAAAAGCCAAATCAAATTTTTACCCCTTCCACAAGACGACCCAAAGCAACGCTGTCCTGACATTAGCCTTGCCAACCAAAAATATTTATGGACACCAAAAATTGATTTAAGATATGGTCTCAAAAATACTATAAAATATTTTCAAGGCTTGAGTTGATAAGTTTTTACCGCTTTGGTTAAAAATATTTTTTCGACTATCGGCCTTTACCAGAATAAATACTAACTCTTTGACCTTTAATCATAGAAACAAATCCATCTTGTTTTCTTGTTTCCATTTGGTTTCTAAAATCCGTAATTGAAATTGAACTCGATAAAAATTCTAATCCCCTGCCTGCAAATGTTTTCGACAAATCTCTATCTAGGCCAATCTTAACGGCTAATTTATCAAACCTATTAGAAAAATCATCACGACCATCTTCCTTAAATTTTTCAGAAATAATGCTTAAAAAACTTATGGCATTGTCTTTTTTATCATCATCAATTTTAATTTTTTCGAAAAAATCAACAAATTTATCAATGGCTTTTTCATCAATTTTATCATCTTTTTTAAACAAATAATTAAATAATTTGTCGGCGTTTTCAGCAAATTTTTCAAAATTTTCTTTAGAAAAAATTTTATCAAATAATTTTTCAAATTTTTCTAAATCTTCTTTATCTCTCTGCCTTTGAAGAACAATTTCTTTATTTTCACCATTATCATTGACTGCATTTTCTAAAATAAAATTTAAAATAAAAGATAAAGCCATCATAGTTGGGTCCATAGCAAACAAAGCTGAGGCACCATTTAATGCAAGTTTTCCTGCGGATTTTGCCATATCCTTCATTTCATCGGCATCTTGAGAATTAGATAGTGAGTTAGAAATTCTCTCCTTAAATCGCTCCAAATCCTTGCCATCAATTTTTAATTCCCGCGATAGATCGTCGACTTTTTTTAGCAATTCACCTGATTTAGGAATAATTGAGTCTTGTTCATTATCATTAATAATTGTTGTAGTCATAGTTACTTTAAATATTTATTTTAATTTTTGATAATATATTTAGTAAAAGTTATTTACTTTATAAATCAAGAGTTATTTTTAAGGAAATTATTTTATTTACTTTTTACAAACTTGCTTTTTTATTTTGTTTAATTAAATTCTTAGCAAGAAAATTAATAAAAAAATCATGAAAATCACAATTATTGGATCAGGTTATGTTGGACTTACCTCAGCTCTTTGCTTTGCAAATGTTGGGCATCAGGTCTTATGCATTGACAATGACCAAAACAAAATTCATAAATTACAAAATAAAATTCCCACTATTTTTGAAGCTGGTCTTGAAGAAATGCTTGCCAAAGCCGTTGACACTAAACATATTGAATTTACCAACGATATGTCAAAAGCAATTAATTTCAGCCAAATTATTATTTTGGCAGTTGGTACTCCACAAAATGAAATCACAGGAGAAGCTGATTTAAGCTATATTCATCAGGCAATCTCCTCGGCAAAAGATTTTATCAATGAAGATAAAATTTTCATCACCAAATCCACCGTGCCAGTTGGAACAAATTTTGCTATCCAAAAAATTTTACAAGATAATTGCGAACACAAAATTCACATCGCTTCTAACCCAGAATTTATGCGCGAAGGCTTTGCTATCGAAGACTTCATGAATCCAGATCGAATTGTTCTTGGTATCGACCACGAAAATTGCAAAATTCAATTAAATCAACTTTACCAATATTGGATTGAAAAAAATTTTCCAATTTTATATACTGATATTACTACCGCAGAACTTATCAAATATGCTTCCAATGCCTTCTTAATGACCAAAGTTTGCTTCATCAATGAAATGGAAGAATTGGCAAGTAAAGTCAAGGCAAATATTAAAGATTTATCTCTTGGCATGGGTCTTGACCATAGAATTGGCAAGGCTTTTTTAAACCCCGGACCAGGAATTGGCGGATCATGTTTTCCTAAAGACTCTATGGCCTTAAAATTTATCGCTAAGCAAAATCAAATGGAACTTAGCATTATAAATCAAGTCATCGATTCGAATTATAATCGCTTCATAAAAATGGCAAAAAAAATTCAAAAATTTTTTGATAAAAAAGAAATTGCGGTTTTAGGATTAGCCTTTAAAGCAGGCACCGACGATGTTCGCATGAGTCCTGCCATTGAAATAATTAAATTCTTACTTGCTGATAATTTTAAAATATATGGCTACGACCCACAAGCCATCATAAATACTCAAAAAATCCTTGGCGATAAAATTATTTATTGCCAGAATTTGAAGGAGTGTTTTGATATAACCGACAATATCGTTATACTTACTGAGTGGGCAGAATTCAAAACAATTAAAAATTTTCCCGAATTTAGCAATAAAAAAATTATGGATTTAAGATATATTTTATAAATATGGAGTTAATTAAATTTTTAGATTTAAAAAATCTTAACAAAAATTTTGAAAAAGATTTCAAAGTAATGGTAAAAAAATTACTTTCAAGTGGACACTATTTACTTGGCGAAGAAAATGAAAATTTTGAAAGAGAATTTGCAAATTTTTGTGAAAACAAATATTGCCTTGGAGTTGCCAACGGTCTTGATGCTCTAATACTAATCATAAGAGCCTATAAAGAACTTGGCATATTCAAAGATGGCGATGAAATTATCGTTCCCGCCAATACCTATATTGCTTCAATTTTAGCAATTAGTGCCAATAATTTAAAGCCAATTTTAGTTGAGCCAGACATTAAAACCTTTAACATAGATCCAAATTTAATTGCCGAAAAAATTACCTCCAAAACCAAAGCAATTATGGTTGTTCACCTATATGGTAGATGCGCAGATTTTTCTAAAATCAAAAATATTGCAAGTAAATTTAATTTAAAAATTATTGAAGATTGCGCTCAAAGTCATGGCGCTATCGACCCAGATTCTGGATTAAAAGTTGGAAATTTAGGAGATGCCAGTGGATTTAGTTTTTATCCCGGAAAGAATTTAGGAGCTTTGGGCGATGCTGGAGCAGTTACTACCAATGATTTTGAATTATATCAAACCATAAAAGCCCTTCGCAACTATGGCTCTCATCAAAAATATCACAATTTATTCAAAGGCACCAATTCAAGGCTCGATGAAATTCAAGCAGGTTTTTTAAGAATAAAATTAAAAAAACTTACTCAAGATAATTTGGCTCGTCAAAAAATCGCCAAGTTTTATTCAAAAAACATTAACAACCCAGACATAATTTGCCCAGAAATCCCTAAAAATACCAACTCTCATGTTTGGCATTTATATGTGGTTAGACATCGAAATCGTGACAATTTGCAAAAATATCTACTCGAAACCAAGCATATTCAAACATTTATTCACTATCCAATTCCTCCGCACCAGCAAAAAGCTTATGGCGAACTTAAAAATTTAAATTTACCAATTACTGAAAAAATTCACCGTGAAGTTTTAAGTCTTCCGATTTATCGAACACTTAAAAAATCAGAGCTCGAGAGAGTTGTTGAAGCGATTAATAATTTTAAAAATTAAATTTATGGAAATTTTAGACACACCAATTGCTGGATTAAAAATTATTAAATTAAAAATTCATCATGATGACCGTGGATTTTTTGTAGAACGCTACAATAAAAAATTATTTACTGAATTTGGCTTACCAACCGATTATTTTCAGGATAATCATTCCTTTTCTCATGCAAATGTGATTCGGGGTTTGCATTATCAAACCAATCCAGCTCAAGCCAAATTAGTTGGTTGCTTAACTGGTAAAATTTTGGATATTGCGGTGGATATTCGTAAAAATTCTGCAACTTTTGGCAAATATTTCTCAATTGAATTAAGTGCACAAAATGGCACCTTGTTATTCATTCCAGCTGGTTTTGCCCATGGGTTTTCGGTTCTAGATAATAAACCAGCCGATGTAATGTATAAGGTCGATAACAGTTTTTCAAAAGAAGGAGATGGTGGCATTAAATTTAACGATCCAGAATTAAATATTGATTGGCAAGTAGCTAATCCAATAATTTCATTAAAGGATAATAATTTACCAAGTTTTAGCGAATATAAAAATAATCCAAAATTTTAATGATGAGAATTGTTTTTTTGGATTATCTTAGAATTTTAAGTATTTTTTTAGTAATTTGCCAACATTACCGATTTTTTTTTAACTACAAAATCAATGTCTCTGAACATTTTATTTACTCAGTTGGCAATCTTGGGGTAAGTATTTTTTTGTTAATTTCAGGCTTTATTATTGCAAATATTATAAATAAATACAGCAATATTAAAGATTTTTTAATTGCCAGATTTTTACGGATTTACCCACTTTTTTTTCTAGCCTTTTTATTTTATTTTTTTTTACTAGAAAGCAACTCAACATCGATTTTGATTAATATAATACTGCAATTAATTTTACCAATCGGAGATTTATCAAAAAGCTATACACTTACTGCTATTGAGTGGACTTTGCGGGTGGAATTTTTGTTTTATATTGTTTTGGCAATTTTATTTTATTCAAACAATTTAAGTATTTTCAAGATTTTTTTGCTACAAATTTTCAATGTAATTTTTTTGTTTTTTTATCATAATTATTCAAAATCAAATCCATATATTTGCCTAACTCTAGCTAATTTAAATTATGTTCTTATTGGCTCCATCATTTATTTATATTTCAATGATAATTGCAAAAAAATTTTAAATTTAACGATATTAATTACTTCAATCTTCATTACATATTTGATTTTTTTTAAAATTTATAATTATGATTTTATAATTTATTTTTCAGGAATTATCGGCTTGATAATTTTTTTGCTTAGCTTTGCTTTTAGAGATAATTTTAAAAATTTTAAGATAATTAAGATTTTTTCAGATTTAACTTTTCCGCTATATTTATTTCATCAATTTTTTAACAATTTGATATTTAAAAATAATTTTTATAATATTATCGTTGCAATATTATTCTCATATTTAGTTCACAAAATGATTGAAGAAAAAATTGCCAATTTTAAAAATAAAATAATAAAAAAAATATGAAAAATATTTTAGTTACAGGTGGTTGTGGCTTCATTGGAAGTTGTTTTGTAAAAAAACAAATTGCTCAAGGCAATTTTGTGATAAATATCGATAAACTAACCTATGCTGGAAACCTTGAAAATGTTAGCGATGTTGCAAATCATCAAAATTATAAATTCACCAAAGCTGACATCAATGAAACTGCTTTAATTCAAAATTTATTAATGACCTACAAAATTGATTGGGTAGTTAATTTCGCTGCCGAAAGCCATGTTGATAATTCAATTTCCAAACCAGGTGTTTTTATTCTAACCAATATTAATGGAACCTTTTCAATGCTTCAAGCATCGTTGAGTTATTATAAAAATTTATCCGACGAAAAAAAAGAAAATTTCCGCTTCCTCCATGTTTCCACCGATGAAGTTTTTGGGTCATTAAACCTTGATGATCAGCCTTTTAACGAAAATAGTCGTTATCAACCAAACTCACCCTACTCCGCTTCAAAAGCTTCTTCAGACCATTTAGTTCGCGCATGGAGCGAAACTTATAAATTACCAACAATTATCACTAATTGTTCAAATAATTTTGGCCCGTTTCAACATCGCGAAAAACTAATTCCAACCATAATTCGTAGCTGTATCCAAAATAAAGATATTCCAATTTATGGCAATGGCAAAAATATTCGCGACTGGATTTATGTTGGCGATCACTGCGATGGCATTGAGTTGGCCTTAAAGAATGGAAAAATCGATGAAACCTATTTATTTGGTGGCGAAAAAGAGCTACAAAATATCGAAATTGCCCACAAAATCTGTGAAATTCTTGATGATTATAAGCCAAGAGTTGATGGCCAATCTTATAAATCACAAATTAAATTCGTTCAAGACCGTGCAGGACATGATTTTCGCTATGCAATATCAAACGACAAATCATTTCGCCAATTAGGATTTAAACCTTCCAAAACATTTGAAGAAAGATTAAAAGAAACCATTGAATTTTATTGTAATTAGTTTTTAGATCCTTAAAAATTAACTTTAATTAAAAAATATTTTTTAATAAATTCTTTGCAAAATTACATAAAAAAACTCCACAAATAATAATTTATTTATATGGCAAACGATAATGATAACAAAAGCTGGGACCTATCCAATTTATTTAAAATTAATTTTGAAGATTTGGTTAATAATTCAAGTAGTAAACTTAAAGAAGAGATAGAAAATTTTTCAAATATTACAATAGAAAAATTAAAAATAGAT
>JBMSPZ010000047.1:0-9737 GCA_049423025.1 Rickettsiales bacterium | reverse complement strand
CATTTGAGCATCCTATCCACAGCGTTATGTTGCCCGTTCTGATTGTGAAGAAATACTGACCACTGAGCATCTCTTCTGGGTAGCGGTATCCTTGATAAATGCTTGTGCAAAAATTCAGCATTAAATGGATGATTAGCTACTGGAGAGACCGATAAAAATGCATTGAATACATCATCCCCTCTTCCACTTGGAAGAATATTACGGTTAATGATGTTTATGATCTGTTTTTTACTTTTTTCAAATGCATCAGGTTTTCTCCAAACCAAACTTTCTAAGAAGGATTCATCAATAATTTGATGAAAATATAATTGAGCTTTTTTACTTCTTAGATATGGAACTACTTGAACAAACTCAATCCCCTTTAATTGTTCTGGGCATTGAATCGAAAGAGCCTCGATAATTCCTCTGTTCCAAGATTTTGATAAAAACTTACCTATCTTACTGCTCTTTCTAAAAAATTTTCTGGCCGCTTCTAGTAATGTAA
Organism: Rickettsiales bacterium; assembly: GCA_049423025.1. Taxonomy (GTDB): domain Bacteria; phylum Pseudomonadota; class Alphaproteobacteria; order Rickettsiales; family UBA1997; genus CAILUF01. The sequence continues at coordinate 9,253 of JBMSPZ010000047.1, read as the reverse complement.
GATCTGTGTTCTGATTAGCTTTGAATTTTCTGAAATTTTTAAAAATGTATCTGCAGATTAGATGATCACTAAATTTCTGGAATGAAAATCTTATATTAAATTCATCAGTTTGTTTTCCGTCCTTATAATCAGGAACTTTAGCTATTAGTAATTTTTTTTCCAGGCTTTGTATTAAAGCGCGTGGATTACTAATATTTTGATGGGAAGTTTTTATGATTCTCACTAGGTCACTTTCTGAAATTCTGTCAATGGAATCATTGATCATTCTTTCGGCAATTGCTTCTGCCAATTTTTTAATAACTGTATTCCATATATTTTGTCTAGGGCCATGATCAATACTAAGCTCTTTTTCTAACTTTCTTGAAACGGCCTTTACGAACTGTTCAAAAATATCTGTAAGACCTTCCCGCCCTCGAAAAATTTTTTTGCCCTTCTCAAATCTTTCGCAGAACATTAAGAGAAAAAGTGGATTTTGAAATTCCCTTTCCATTAATGGAATTTCTTGTAGCGGTAAGTTGTATTTTTTAAAAAATTTATTTACTGCCTCCCATTCCATTTCGGCAAATCCAGTATGAATCTCTTTTGTAAAAAACTCTTGCAGATCATCTGTTAAAACTTCGCTCTCAAAGCCAGAACGGACACTGATTATAAAACCGATGTGAGGATATTTTTTTATCTCGTTAACAATTTGATCTAGATTTTTCTTCCAAAATTCGCGATAATTTGTTTCGTTTAAAGCATCAATTATCAGTAACGATCTTGATTTAGCCTTACTTCCCAAAGAGTTTAACTCTGTTAATAGCTCATCTTTGTTGTTAATCTTTTCAGATAGATTCAGCTGTGATATTATTTGCGACCAAACATCAGATGTTTCATTAAAATTCTCTCCGAAAAGCATAAATGCAATTCCGGAAGTTGATGAAGCGCTTGCCAATCTATTATCAACTAGGTCACATAGCAAATGCGTCTTACCATTTCCAGCTGACCCTGACAATAACAAAAATAGGATTGTTGGAAAGTCTCGCTTTTGAGCTTTGTGATAATTCTCTTAATTCGTGAGTTATTCTGTAAATTCGTCGCAGATCATTAATGTAAGAATCATATTTTTCCGATAATTTTCTTCTATGACTCCCATTAGGGTGAAGTGGTTCAAGTTCATCTTTTACAAGTTTTTTTTCCTCTTCGAATTGAGCTATAAGATTATCTAACGACTCTTGAAATGTATGAATTTGATTTGTAATTTCATCCCAGGGAATAGATTTAGCATTATAAGTCTTGATGGTATTTAGATTTTTGGATAAGTCATTCTTTTTTTGTTTGAATAAATTACAGCATTTCTGAAGTTCAACTCTCTTAAAATCCAAACTGAGATATTGTAGCTCTTTTAGAAGCTTTCCATGCTTCTCTCTAACACTAAAATAGAATTTTTTGGTTCTGCTTAAGCCATCAAAAATTGCAGAAATAGGTAACTCAACATTACGTGATGAATTGTATCTTGGACCAGCTTTTTGCTTTACATCATTAACATGTTTTTTGTGCCAATTTAAATCCATTCTCTTGTGTTAAAGATTTTTAAATAAAAAAACAAATAAAGCATAACAAAAAAAGTCAAAAATTCAACTAAATTTTATCTGTTAAAAACTTTAAATTTTTAAAGCTAAAGATTAAAAATAACTTGGTTTTTTTATTCGTAAATACTTAATTATAGCGCTTCTTCTCGCAAGTGAGGAGAGATTGTGACGGCGATGATTATATCTGGTTGATGGAGTTGGATTTTGAATCATTGGAAATTAAGAATAACCTAGTCTCTTTTTTAATTAACCCCAAATATTAATTAGAAACATTTAAAGCGAGAGTCTAAAAATTTTTAATAATTTTCAAAAAATAATATTAAAAGAAAAATAATTAATTATCCTCATTTAAATCAAGGTCTCTTCCAATTTGAAAAAACATTCCGTCAAGAATTTTAAATTTCGATAGATCTGACTTGGGTAAATCTTCTTCAATGAATTTTTCAATAGATTTATTGTTATCAATTTTTGTGTTAAAAATTTCTTTGATTTTTTTAAGGACATCACATGAATTATCTCTTTCATATATACCTATACAATATTTTTTAGCAGTTTTATTAAAATAATTATCTACTGCTGGCGTATTCGCATAAACACCGAGCATTATTTTTGTTACTAAAGTTTGAGTTGAGCTAATGTTGTTATCCTGAAGGAATTTTTCTATTGAGTTATATTGCTCTATGAAGTCATCATTTTTTTTATTTATTACAAGTTCAGCAAGATCGTTATAAATATTAATTCCAGAATTCAAAAGATCCGAAGAACCGCGAAACATTCCCCAACTAGCTAAATAAAAGCCTATATGTAGTCCAGCTAAATTTATATCAATATTTTTTGTTTCATTAAAATAATTATAACAAAGATCCCAAGATGAAAATCGTTTTGAGAAATCAATTTCCTTAACTGATTTTCTATATAAAAAAAACTTATTATATGAATTGAGTAAAAACTCAGAAGATAGTATTTCTTTTTCTTTGGACATGGTTAAAAAACTTTTTTATTTGATAATTAAATAGAACAAAAACTTTGAAACTTTAAATTTATTTGAAGTAAATTTTATGAAAAAATTTTATACTTACAAGAGAAATTAATTTTTAAAAAATTTCATAAACCACGCCACGCCCTTTACCGAACGTTTTGATTTTCTTCATTTTGACCAAATCACGAAGTTTAACTTTTAGCGTACTGCGGTTTTTTTCTGTAAGTCTTTGAATATCCCCAACCGAAAGCCTTTTATGGCTTTTAAGAATTTTTAAAACTTCTAAATGCAGATCATCAAAATTTTCTTGCAAAATTTTTTCAGCTTTAACTTTTTTCTCTAAATTATCTTTTTGTTTTTTAAGCGATTTAAGAAAAAACAAAATCCAGTTTTCGAATTTTGGTTTTTTGAAATCCAAAGTGATTTGGCAATCGCGTAAATTTTTGTAATAAAGGTCTTTATTGTGTTCGATTACACTTTCTAGCGAGCTATACTGGATATAGCTATAACCAAGCTTTAGAAGAAGCAAATTGGTAAGAATGCGCGATAATCTGCCATTACCATCTTGAAACGGATGAATCGCTAAAAAAATAACGATAAAAATTCCGGTGATGATTAGAGGATGACTTGTTTTAAGCTCTAAAGCCTTGTTCGTCCACTCGATCAAATCAGTCATTTTCATTGGCGTTTCGAAGGGCGTTGCGGTTTTAAAAACTATGCCAATTTCTTTTCCGTTTGCATCAATTGCCACAACGTGATTATCAAGTTTTTTATATTCTCCTCGGTGGCGAATATCTTTTGAGCTATGCTTGAGAAGAATTGCATGAAGTTGTTTTATATGATTTTCGCTAATTTTTAAATCAGCAAAATTTTCTAAAATCAAATCCATTGCATCAGAATAGCCTACAACTTCTTCTTCGTCGCGGCTTTTAAAAGATTTTCTTTTTACTTTGGAGAGAAGAGCTTCAACTTGCTCATCAGTTAATTTAACGCCTTCAATTCTGGTGCTTGAGGCAATTGACTCAATAGTTGCCGATTTTTTAAGCAAGCTCAAACGATCAAGCGACAAAGTATTAATTGCCTGCCATCTGCCTTTAAACTCATCAAGCTCGCTGATGATGTTGAGAATATCGTTAGTTATTATGGTCTTGTAATCGGTCATTTTATTACTTGCTTAAATTTTTGGAAATTTAGACAATCATTTTGCCATACAAATAACCAAATGTCCACATAAATATCCAATTTTGTCCGTTTTGTAGTGATTTTAATCAACAGGGTTATTTGTTGAAAAAATTCAAACTTGGAATATTGCTAAAAGTTCGCAAAAAGGACTGTTTGCCTCGCCAAGATTTTCACTTCGAACTTTTTGGTGCATCTAAAATAGTCTTCAAACCCTTATAAATAGTGGTGGTGACAAAATAGAGAGAAGTTTGCAAAAAAGTACCTTTGAACCGCCATTCTAAACAAGCCACCAAAAGTGGCTTATTTGCTATGGTAATCAGGAGACTGGATAAGAACCTTAAGTTCAAAAAATTATAAATATGCAAATAATAGTTATGACAAAGGAGTTTTAAAAGAACTTGGTGAAATCATAGGGACTCAAAAAATTATCAAAAAAAACGGTGTTATCACTCTTCATTGGCTCAGAGGGTAAAATTTTTTTTACCAAAAAAAATTTTGGGAGGGGACGGAAGGCTTAAAATTAAAACTCCAAAGCTAAAATAATTTGATGAAATAATTTTCTTAAGAAAAAATTCAATTTTAAAAAAAATAAATTTAAAATATCAAAATTTTCTTTGACAAAAGTCAATTCGCCCTCCCAAAATTTTCCCTGCAGAAAATTTTACTCTCTGAGCCAGAGCGAGGGTGATAACGCCGAATATTTTGCCAGTTTTTTTAACTCACTCTTTAACACTGATTTTGTAATTATTTGGACCAGCTTGACTTTTAATTGTGGCAAATTCGCCATAATTAAAATTTGAATTATAAAGACTTTCCCAAATGCCAAGAAATTCAACTGTATTGGGGTTGCGAAGCTAGTCAGAAATAAAGAAATCGCCATCCTTGGTTTGTCAGCATGTGGGTAAGAGAAATGTAATCGCCCATCTTAGATTGCAGAATTTCGATCTTGGTATTTTTAACGGTAATGGTTTGTTTTTTATTTTTCATATGTGATGAATTTTAGTTTATGATTTTTTCTATTTTATTCAACACTCAGTAAATGACAACTTGTAAAACAATCAATTAAAGCTCCAGAGGCATATTATTAAAAATTTTCCACCGATAGTATTCGACAGTTTGGTTTCATTTTGGAGCTATAATTTAAGTCTAAAGTTGACATTTTAATAAACATTAATAAGTTAATCGCAATCTAATTTAACTTATAATCGATGTGCAGATCATCAATATCAAGAACATTAATCAAAATTTTTATTCTTGGTATAGTTAGCTTGATTACAGTATCGCAAACTATTGAATATATGCAGCAAAATACAGATCTATCTTTCAAAGATCTAGAAAATATCAACGGAGATTTATTTTTTAAAAATAAATCAACGCAAGATTTAGGGAATGATTTAGCGGTAAAGCCGTTTTCATCAAGTAAGAATGGAGTTCCAATTGCCTACTCTTCTGCTGATGTAAAATATGAAGGTGGTATATATAAAGTTTCACAAAAAACCATTTCTTCAAAAGAAGATTCAGCTTATTTGATATTTAGCGTCGACAGCAATATGAAAATGATAACTGCTTCCGCCATTCTTAGAATGATGGAAGAAGAAAAATATAAAGAATATTTTCCTCAAGGAATTGAAACAACATTACAGAGTTTTATTGATCAACTCCAAGCTCAATTTCCAAAATCAAATTATTTTAAAAAGGAATTGTTAGAAGATCCAAATTATGCAAAAATTACCATCAAAGATTTAGCTCTACATACATCTGGCTTGTTAACAACCCACAAAGATTCCTTCCCTAAAAAAATTTTAGCAGATAGCAAAAAATTAACTTTAGATGAAATGACTGATGTAAAAAAAGCTGATAGGGATGGATCTTGGGGGCAAGAGCATGGTCAATATTTATACAACAATATCGACTATGAAATATTGGGAAGAATTTTAATAGCTGTTGCCAATAAAGAAAAGGGGGAGGGAGAAAAAGAGTTTAGTTTTTCTGATATAATTCAGCAATTGGTAATCGATCGTGTAAAAGAAAAAATCAGAACTAATGACAAAACGAATGGTGGAGAGTTAGCAAATAATCTCAAATATTTTACTTCAGATCAAATTGAGTATGTTGATAGCGAGACTAGAGTTAAAGGTCATGAAGGGTTAAAAATTATAAAAGGGAAACATTTTTACGATGGGAAATTTACCGACTTTCCTTCGCATTTTTATGATTTGGCTTGTGGCGGGGCTTATGCCGATTCTCAATCACAAGCTTTAATTGCGATGCATGTTTTAGCCAGAGATGAAAAGTTTAGTATTTTCAAAGATCCAGAAACTTTAAGAGTTTTTAACGAAACACAAACACCTCAATTTGATGGAAAAAATGAAAAAACCAAAAGCACTACTTACGGGCCTGGCTATATGTCCTTTATTGAACAATCTGGTTATCAAAAATATAGAAAGCATGGCGGTGGAGGTTATGCTTCTAATAGCCATAGCTTTATTGATTCAGAAAATCACCGATCTGTTTTTACGGCAGTTGTTTTTGAAGATTTAACTCTACCTCTTGCTTATGCATTAATCCATAAAGAAAAACCAACCGAGCCAGTAAGGATTGATTCTAAATTATATGAAAAAAGCTTAGAACTATCAAAAAACCATTCTGAATCACAATTGTTGGACATGAGAAATGATTTAGAAAAATCTTATGAGAATTTTAGAGAAAAGTTTGATGCTATTCAAAAACATAAAATTGATGCACTTGATCCTGACAAAAAAACCATCAGCGAGCACGGAAAAAAGCCATTTCGAAAAGATGATTGGCACCAGTAGAGGTGGATCTTACGAGGTATAATAAAATTAAATGAAAATCGTTTTTTTTATGATTTTATCTTTAAAAAGCTAAAAGCGGAGTTATCAAACTTTGACTTCATAGGGGGTAGAGGGTGATGGCACTGCTTATTTTGTCAACGAAAAAAGAATTAACGATTTATTTTTCTTTAAGGGTATGATTTTTTCAAGAAAATTGATTGATTAATCGATAAGAATTTTTTAAAATATTTAAAGAAATTGAATCAAGATATTAAATTCAAAATTTTAAATTTTAATCTGTAAATTCTGATGTTACCATCTTTTAATGAGCTTATTGAGCCAGTTCTTAAGCTAATCTCTAGCAATCCTTTAACAAGAAAAAAAGCTACTTGTGAACTTCAAAAAAATTTAAAAATTTCGCAACAACAAATGGATCAAAAAACTAATTCAGGGACATTCATTTTTGAAAATAGGGTTGGCTGGGCTTTTACATATTTAACTAAGGCCGAATATATTAAAAAAACCGATAAAAAAGCTTATTATGAAATTACTGATTTAGGGGTTTGCGCTCTTCAAGATTCTATAAAAAATAATTGCAAAATTGATAAAACTTACTTGGAAGAAAATGCCCAAAATTACTTCGATAATTGGAGAGTTAATAAAGTTGAAAAGGGTCAAATTCCTTCAAAAATCCAAGATAATTCAAGGGATGATGAAGTGGCAGTTAATATGAATCTTGAAGAAAGTATTGATGAATTTAATGCGCAATTTGAAATCGAATTGCTTGAAAAAATAAAAAGTTTAACTTGGCAAGAATTTGAGGATTTGTGTTCTAGGTTAATAGAAAAAATGGGATATGGGGTTGCTTCAACAAGAACCGTAACACAAAGCGACGGTGGAATAGATGGTGAAATTCTAGAAGATGAGCTTGGCATTAAAGGGGTAATTTATATTCAAGCGAAAAAATTTGATAGTAACAATGTTGGAGTAAGTGAGATTAAAAGTTTTCTACATACCATAAAAGATAATAAGGGAATTTTTATAACAACTGCCGACTTCACTAAAGAAGCTAGGAATGAAGCAAAGCCATTTCGCGGAAGGGTTGCATTAATTAATAAAAATGATCTCATAAAATATTGCAAAAAATACCAAATTAAATGCATAAAGCAAACTATTGATATTTTCAAATTGATTGAAAATTAAAGATTCAAAACTGTTTTTTCTTGATTTTTTTCAAAGCAAAATCCCCTCCAACAAACCATAACCATAAATATTTATGAATTCAATTTTGATAGTGGTTTAGGCGGTTTTATTTTTAAAATTTGTTGGTGTTTTTTAAGGAAAAATTAGTCTTTGATAATCATAAAATATTAAAATATCAGCAAAAAATAAACTAACTTTTCTTAAATCAAAGTTTAGTAATTGACAACTTAATGAAGTTATTTGTATAATTTAGTTAATAATTTTAAACTTAATATAAATTATTAGAATTATTATTTATCATTTATTATTTAAAAATCTATTATATGAAAAAATTTTCAAATTTATTCAACTTAAAAACATTATTAATTTTTCAATTATTATTATTAAGCTCAAGTTGTGCAACAATTGTAGCAAGTAGAGATCAATCAGTAAATATATCTTCAAGTTCAGCAAATAAAGCGCCTCTTAATAATTCAATTTGTAAGCTTGTCAACAGCAAAGGTGAGTGGTCGACGCAAACTCCAAAATCAGTTTCAATTAGAAAATCATATGGAGATTTGGTAATTAATTGTACCAACAGAAACTTAAGGGGATCACAAACTTTCAAATCAAGTCATGATTCAATTATATGGGGAAATGTTTTATTTGGTGGTTTAATTGGATGGGCAGTAGATGTAGGAACTGGATCGGGTTTTTCTTATCCTGAAAATATGAATGTGGAGATGAACTAAATAAAAAATAACGCCATTTTAAATCAATTTATAAAATGGCGTTATATTAATTTTAATTAAATCTAAACCCTCCTGCAGAAATCCAAATTATAAACATAATTCATCAAAAATTTCATATCAGTCAGATTCTTAAAAATTTAAGGATCTTAACAAATCAAAACTTCACTTTTTTAAATTTTTCCAGGCAAATCGAAATTATAAATTATCAATAATTTTGAATTATTTGGCAATTTGCGAAATTTTTAAATACCTAAAATTTTATTAATTATCCAAGTGTTTGAGTAATTTTGCTTAACTAAGGAAATGCTTGAGGATTTTATAATTCAGGGCTTTTTTGATTTTTTTCGATTGCGGGTTTAGAAAGAGTTTCGCCAGGTTTTAATATTGTATTTAAAATCAAAATTAACCTAGGTTTTTAGGGATTTAAAATCCAGTTTAGAAGCAGAAAATTACTAGCGAAAAAATATTTAGAAGAAATTTTGATTGATTAAATTGAGTTATGTATTTCTAAAATTAACTAATTTTTTATGAAAACATTGCCAAGACTCATTTATTACTAAAATTAACTAATTTTTTATGAAAACATTGCCAAGACTTACTGCGGATGCCAAAAGATCAATAGCTGAAAAAATGCAAAATCAAAGCAGTACCGATGAAGCGATTATGGCTGAATATGGACAAATTTATAATTTAGATTCTACAACCTTACAAGAAATAAGAAAGTCAATTGAGAGATCAAATAGCGCAACTAATATAAAGAGTCCTCAAGCCTTATCGGATGCAATGATTGCA
>JBMSPZ010000046.1:0-9743 GCA_049423025.1 Rickettsiales bacterium | reverse complement strand
ATATTTCCTCGGTATTTTTGCCAATTGTTATTAAATTACTTGTAAAATGACTATTGAATTTGAAACTAATAATATTCCATCAAATAGTCCATCAACCAAAAATCAATTGATTGAAAATATCATTGAAATTGCCAGAAAAGACGAGGCTTTAAAGGCTTATACCCCAGAAATTGAGCGCATAGTTGAAGAGTTATTTTTTCATATTTCCAAATTTTCTGATGATGATTTAACTTTCGGCAAAATTAAACCATTAACCGAAAATGATATTGCCGATGGCGAATATAATTTATCGGTGGAAGAAATTAAATTTTTTAACAACTTAATTAAAATTTTAAACCGTTTATTTAGAATTTCTCGAGGGACTTTATAATGTCAGAAATCAATAATATATTTAATTCAATTTTTCAAGATAAAAAAGACTTAAAATCGGATATTTTCGAAGATAATTTTAATGCCAAAAATGCCGAAAATAATCAGTCTGAAAAACCAATGGAATTCTTTGATAGCAATTCTTTAAGCAATGCCAATAACTTGTCTTCAAATAATATTTTTTATATTAGAAATATCGATATTGATGAGCTTCCAGCTCAAGAAATTTCTAGAATTATTGTAGCAGTTGGCAGTAAAAATTTGGCTCATTATTTAGCTTTGGTGGTGAATTTAGAGAATCGCTCTCGCAAAATTTCGCCAGAAATTAAAGCAAAGGTTTTGTCGAGTAAAAATCTTATTTCGCCAAGTCAAACTGCTGAAAAAATTTCCAATCTTACTCCAATTTTAAATAGTGCAACCAAAGAAAATGTCAAAAACTAACAATTTTTTAAGTCAAAAACTTCCTCCTTATATTTTTGCTTCGATTTATCAATTAAAACAGCAGGCTATTGAAAATGGCAAGAATATAATTGATTTTGGGATGGGTAATCCTGATTCTTCGCCTCCGCAATATATTATGCAAGAATTATCCGAATTATCGCTAAATGGCAATTTATACGGTTATTCGGTAACTGGCGGGATTGATTTTTTAAAAAAATCATTAACGCAATATTATCAAAGAAGATTTGGAGTGGATTTGGATTATCGCACTCAAGCGCTTGTGACAATTGGTGCCAAGGAAGGCATTGCCTCGCTTGCCACTGCAATTGCTGGCGATGATAATTACATTTGTGTTCCTTCGCCATCTTATCCAATTCATACTTTTGCTTTTGTAATTGCCAATACCAAAATCGTTCATATTGACGCTATTAAACCAAGGGATTTTTTAGAAAAATTCAAAAATTTTGTGGAAACTGCCTCGAAAAAACCTTTAGCGGTAATTATTTCTTATCCTTGCAACCCTACTACCGAAATTGTTGACTTGAATTTTTATGAAGAAATTGTGGATTTTTGCAAGAAGCATCAAATTTATATTATATCCGACATCGCTTATTGCGAACTTTATTTTAACGAAAAAGATAAACCTCATTCCATCTTAGAAGTTGCTGGGGCTGATGATATTGCCATTGAATTTTCTTCGGTTTCTAAAAGTTATTCATTGGCTGGAACTAGGGTAGGCTTTGCGGTTGGTTGCGAAAAATTAATTACCGCCTTGTATAAAATCAAATCTTACCTTGATTATGGATCTTTTACACCGCTTCAAATGATAGCTGGAAGTGCTTTAAGCGAGAAAAGTGATGATTATTTGGTTGGTCTTAGAAAATTATATTTTGAAAGAGGAAATTATTTTGTCGAAAAATTTCATCAAGAATTGGGTTGGCATATCGAAAAGCCTAAAGCCAGTATGTTTATATGGACTAAAATTCCACGACAATTTTCGCACTTATCTTCCTTTGAATTTTGTAAAAAAATGATTTTGGAAGCGGGAGTTGCTATGTCACCAGGAAGCTCATTTGGCAGTAATGGCGAAGGTTTTGTTCGATTTTCGATGATTCGAAATTATGATGAAATTGATGAGGCTATTAAGCGTTTGAAGAAAATTTTTACCTTAAGTTTTTAGAGGTAAAAATTATTAATTTCATTTTCAAATCTTTTTTCTAAAATATTTCTTTTTAATTTCATTGATGGAGTTATTTCGCCATTTTCTATGGAAATTTGCTGAGAAATTACTTTAAATTTTTTAATTTGTTCCCATTGGTCAAATTTTAAATTAATATTATTTATGATTTTTTCACAATAATTATTTAAAATAGTAGAATTAGTGAAATCCTCATTATTTCCGATATAATTTAATTTTTTCTTGATGTTATTTATTAAATCAAAATCAATAAATAAAAGGGCGCTTACAAAATTTCTATTTTCGGCAATCACAATTGCACCAATCAAAAAACCTAATTCTTGAACCAATTTTTGTTCAATTAAAACTGGGTGGACAAATTTGCCATTGCTGGTTTTGAATAATTCTTTTTTTCGCCCAACTATTTTTACAAAGCCATTCTCGTCAATTTCGGCTAAATCACCAGTTTTAAACCAGCCATCTTCAAAGCATTCAGCGGTTTTTTGTGGTTGATTATGATATTGCTTCATAACATTAATTCCTTTTGCTAAAAGCTCACCATCGCTTGCTAATTTAAGCGATACCGCTGGAAAGGCTTTGCCAACGGTGGTAAATTTTTGCTGATTTGGTGCATTAGTTGCCAATACTGGAGAGCATTCGGTCATGCCATAGCCACAATAAATCTTGACGCCAATATTCCAATAAAAGCGCTCAAGTTCTGCCGATAAGGCATTACCTCCGCAAATAATCATTTCCATATTTCCACCTAATGCTTGACGAAATTTACTGTAAATAATTTTGTCAAAAAACTTATCAACTAATGAATTATTTTGATTTGGATCCTTAACTAGTGCCTTTTTTAAAGCGGTTTTGCCAATTAATTTTTTTATAAAATTAGCATCATTAATTGAAGAATTAATTTTAGCATATACTTTTTCTAAGGCTCTTGGCACCGATGTCATAAGATTTGGACGAACTTCTCTTAAAAATTCTCCAAGCTTTTTGATGTCATCAACAAAATAAATACTCATGCCAATACTTAGATAATACATCATAACCATTCTTTCAAAAATATGAGCTAAGGGTAAATAAGACAATACGATTTGCGATTGATTTAGTTTGAAAAAATTATCCGAGTCATGAATTTGCGAAACTAAAGATTGGTGAAGAATTTCAACACCTTTTGGCTTTGAGGTGCTTCCTGAGGTGTATACGATTGTTGCAATGTCAGTTGGCAATATTTCTGAGGCTAAATTTTGAATTGATGGCAAATTTTGCGATAAATTTGGAATTTCGTTTTTGATTAGTTCGTCTAACTCAAAAATATTTTCGCTTTTAAAGCTATTGCCAATAATTTTTATATTAGGAAATTTTTGCCAAATTTTTTGGGTAATTTCTGGCTTATCGGTAAAAATAAATTTACAATCTGCATCTTCAATTTCGTAAAATAAATTATCTTCATTAATGTTGTTAAAGATTGGAACGGTAATGGCTCCAGCTAGGATTGATGCCAAATCAACGATCAGCCATTTTGGATTTTGATAAGAGTAATTGGCTATGCGATCACCTTTTTTTACCCCAATTTTTTTTAGTGCAAGGCTTAAAGCAAAGACCTGATTGCAAAAATCTTCGACAGAAATTTTTTGCCAATTTTCATTGAATTTATAATTTAAAAAATTTGCGTTTTTTAAATTATCTTTCATATAAAAAACTAATTGCGCCAGATTTTCAAATTTTTGCATATCAATAAATTTTAGTGATTAAATCCCATAAAAAATGTAGCTTGCGATGAATTGTTTCGTGGTTGCGGATAATTTCGCGAATTAGTAAATCAAATTTCGATAATTTGGCAAATAATAAGGTAAAAAATATTAGAATCATGAAGGCTAAATAATTTGCTAGACTATCAATGAAATAGGGTCTGATTACCTTATCGGAAATTTTTATATTTTCCACCCATTTGATTCTGGATTTGGTTTTGGGGTGAGTAGAAAAAAGTGAAAAATAAGAATCTTCTCCAAGCAAGGTTAAGGCTAGGGCAACATTTTTGCCACCAAAGGCTTTGCTGGCTTGAAGGTCGCAACGATATTCAATTGAACGCGATAAAAATTTTCGTACAAATTCGTAAATGTTAAAAACGATTACTCTGTTGAAAAAGCCCACTACGATATCAATAAATAAATAGCTTCGATACATAAATCCTGCGGTTTGATTGCCTCCATAAGGAATAAAGGAAAGTAATCTTGCAAAATTTACAAAGAAAAAATGCAAAAATTTTGAAACTAAATTAGTAATTTTTTGATTTGTTAAAATTAAATATCCCGGAACATAATCTTTATTGATAAGATGCGACATCTCGTGAGAAATTACTGCCCTAATTGCTGATAAAAAGGTTTTTGGTTCAGGACAACAAACAAAAAAATGATCAATAAGACCGCGAGATATTACAATATATTTTCCGCTAAGAGAGCCAACGGCGAAAGCATTGATTTCATCGCTATTTCTAATGTAAAGTTGAATTGAATTATCTTGGAATTTTTCTTTAACCTGCATCATTACTGGTTGCAAAAAATCATATTGCTTATATTTTTCAAATTTTTTGCAATTTTTTAAGGATTGCCGAGCGGAAAATCCAAAAAGAAAATCAAGGAGCATATAAAACAGCATTAAAAATGTAAGGGAAAATAATGTTACAATAAAAAGTGAAAAAACATTATTGAATAAAATTCTTGAAACCACTAAAACACCGCTATTAAAATCAATGAATGGTATTAAAATCGCAATAAAAGGAGTAAGGATATACAAAATATTAAAGCAACAAACAATAAAAACTAAAGCAATGCTTAATAATTTTGCGAACATAATTTATGAATTTAATATTTGAATTTTAATTTAAAATAACTAATTTAATTGCCAAAATAATAGTTTTAATTAAGATTTATTTCAACTAAGTTAAATTAATTTTTTTCATCAAATATTACAACTAAAATTTAAATAAAATGCGTATAATAAAATTTAAAAATTTTGAAGTCTCAAATAATCATCCCTTCGCTTTGATTGCTGGTCCGTGCCAGACTGAATCGCTTGATCATTCGCTGATGATGGCTGAAAATATCAAAAAAATATGTGATAAGTTAAAAATTAATTTTATTTATAAATCATCATTTGATAAAGCTAATCGTTCATCAATTTCTTCAAAAAGAGGGCTGGGCTTAGAAGGAACCCTGCCAATTTTTGAACAAATTAAAAAGAATTTTGATTGTCCAATTTTAACTGATGTTCACAATGAAGAGCAGTGCAATTTTCTAGCCAATCGCGCCGAGGTTGATATTCTTCAAATTCCAGCTTTTTTATGTCGTCAAACTGACCTTTTAGTTTGCGCTTCCAAAACCAATAAAATTATAAATGTCAAAAAAGGGCAATTTTTGGCACCATGGGACGCCAAAAATATTGTCGATAAAATAGATCATGCTGGCAATAACAAGGTTATGCTCACGGAAAGAGGGGTAAGTTTTGGCTATAACACTTTGGTTTCCGATATGAGAAGTCTACCAATTATGGCAAAAACTGGTTGCCCAGTTATTTTTGATGCAACTCACTCGGTTCAACAACCCGGTGGGCTTGGTGGCGCTAGTGGCGGTCAAAGAGAATTTGTCGAGGTTTTGGCTAAGGCTTCGGTTGCCGTTGGAGTTGCTGGTTTGTTTATGGAAGTGCATCAAGATCCAGACAATGCTCCTTCAGACGGACCTTGTATGGTAAAATTAAATAATCTTGAGTCAATTTTAATCAAATTAAAAAAATTAGACGAAATTGCAAAAAACTAAATATTATGCATAATAAAATTTTAATAATTGATGACGATACTCGTCTTAGAACTCTTTTAGGTAAATATTTAACTGATAATAATTTTGATATTGCTTTAGCTAAAGATACTTTAGAGGCCGATGAGTTATTGACCAATAATGATTTTGATTTACTAATAGTTGATGTGATGATGCCAAATGAAAATGGGTTTGATTTTACCCAAAGATTTAGGCAAAAAAATCAAACTCCAATTATAATGCTTACCGCCAGAGGTGAGCCAGACGACAGAATTAAAGGGCTAGAAAATGGTGCCGATGATTATATGCCAAAACCTTTCGAGCCTAAAGAGCTTCTCCTTAGAATTAACAATATTTTGCGTCGAAAAACTCCTGAAGTTAAAAATTATAATTCAAAAAATATTATTAGCTTTGGTGATTTTAGTTTTAATTTGACCGATTTAAGATTAAAAAAATTGCACGAATTTATTCATCTAACCGAAAATGATGCCAGAATTTTAAAAATCTTGGCGCAACATCAAGGCAAGGTTGTAAGTAGAAATTCCTTGAGCGAATTACTGGGTGGAATTGATGAAAGAAGTATCGATGTAAGCATCACTCGTCTTCGTAAAAAAATTGAATCAAATCCAAAACAGCCGCATTATTTGCAAACTATTCGCAATCACGGCTATATTTTGCATGACTAAATGATTTTATTTTTTCTTGCTGAGTTCTCTTAAACTTTGGGTGATAAGATTTTCCAAAGTAATTTCTGGGTCATTGGTAAAAATATGATTGATGAATTTTTGGCAATCATGTTTTTTATAGCCCAAATTTTCAAGTGCAGAAAGAGCGTCCAAGGTGATATTATTATCAAAATTTTCTTGATTAATTGTGGCAAAATTATCGAGAAATTCGCTAGCTATTCCGAGTTTTTTTGGTGAATTTTTTAGTTCAACGCAAATTCTTTGAGCTAATTTTGGCCCGATTCCTGAGATGTTTTGGAAGGTTTTGATATCGGCAACGCTTAAAGCTTTGGCTAATTCTTCGATATTGAGAGCGCTTAAAATTTTCTGTCCCATCTTTGAGCCAACTCCTTGAACCTTGGTCAATTCTAAAAACCAAATTTTTTCAATTTCTTGCATAAAGCCATAAAGTTCGATGGCATCTTCTTTGACGACGGTTTCGATGCATAAAGATATTTCAGCTTGTGGGGTTAAATTCTTTAGATTTGAGGCATTTTTGGCAGAGATATATACCAAATAACCAACACCATTAACATCTAAGATACATTTATCTTCTTGAACTGAATCAATTTTTCCACGAAGTTTGCCAATCATATTTTTTTTGCAATTGTTTTTTTAAAAACTAAAATAAAAGTAAGTTTAATAAATTTAATAAATATGACTTTAAAGAGCAATAGCATTGATTGGATTTTTGCAAAAGATTTGGTAAATTTTGAAGAGGCTTTCAAATTTATGGAATTAAAGGTTGACGAAATTATTGCCAAAAAAACTAATTCTAAAATTTGGGTTCTCGAACATCATCCCGTAATCACTGCTGGTATTTCAGCTCGCGATGAGGATTTGCTTGAAAACTCGGCAATTCCAATTTATAAAACTAATCGCGGTGGAAAATATACTTATCACGGTCCTGGTATGAAAATTATTTATTTAATGTTGGATTTAAAACAATTTTTTGCACCTAGAGACCCGGATATTTCACGCTTTGTTGAATTTCTTGAAAAATGGGTAATAAATGTTTTGAGTCATTATAAAATTTGTGCCGAAATACGCAAAGACCGAGTTGGACTCTGGGTCAATCATAATTCTAGTGAAAAGAAAATTTGTGCTATCGGTATCAAGGTAAAAAGGTGGGTTAGTTATCATGGCATTGCCATTAATATTGCCCCAGATTTAAGTAATTTCAATCATATTGTGCCTTGCGGTATCAAGGATTTCGGCATTATTTCTATGCAAGAAATGGGCATAATGAATTTCGATGATGAAGTATTTAATAATTTGCTAAAAATCGAATATGATAAATTGATTGATGAATTTTTTGACTCTTGAAAATTTCTTAATCGTTAATAAATATTGAATATTCAATTTTCTTCTATTTTAAAAATTTAATTTCAAAAAAATGCAACAATATAATTTCGATGTTGAGGTTGGAAAAATCCTAAATCTCATGATAAATTCACTTTATGCCAACAAAGATGTCGCTTTGCGTGAGTTGATTTCTAACGCTTCTGATGCTTGCGACAAAATGCGATATTTAAATGCAATCCACCCCGATTTACCAAATGAAGATTTAAAAATTTCAATATCGGTTGATAAATCAAAAAATCTTTTAATTATTGAAGATAATGGAGTTGGAATGAATCACGAAGATTTAATGCAAAATCTCGGAACCATTGCCAAATCTGGTACGGAAAGTTTCATTAAATCACTTACAGGTGATAATAAGAAAGATTTGCAATTAATTGGTCAATTCGGAGTTGGTTTTTATTCGGCTTTTATGATTGCCAATTTGGTTGAAGTTTTTTCAAAAAAATATAATGACGATAATACTTGGCACTGGAAATCGGAAGGTACAAGCGAATTTTCTATAGCCGAGGCATCTGAAAAAATTGCCACCAAAGGCACTAAAATTATTTTACATTTAAAAAAAGACGCCAAGGATTTTTTAGATAGATTTCACATCAAGCATGTGGTGCAAACTTATTCAGATCATATAAATTTTCCAATTGAATTTATTCCAGAAAATTTAGAAGCAGGAGCTAAAATAGAAAATCTAAATACCGCTTCGGCACTATGGAAAAAGCCCAAGGAGCAAATTTCTAATGAGCAATATAATGAATTTTTTAAACATATTGCCCATCTCCCAAATGAACCATTTATGACTATTCATAATCAAATTGAGGGGGCGGTAAGTTATACCAATTTATTATTTATACCAAGCTCAAAACCTTTTGATTTATATCATCCTGATCGCAAAACTTCGGTTAAATTATATGTTAAAAGGGTATTTATTAGCGAAGAATTGAGTTTGGTTCCAGCTTGTATGAGGTTTTTAAGGGGCTTAATTGACTCTGACGACTTGCCACTCAATATTTCTCGTGAGACTTTGCAACATAGTGTAGTTATTGACAAAATTCGTAAAAATGTTGTTAATAAAGTTTTGTCAGAATTAAAAAAGAAAGCTAAGGATGACGAAGAAAAATATTTAGAATTTTGGAATAATTTTGGGGCAGTTTTGAAAGAGGGCTTGTGTGAATCTTCGGATTTTCGCGACAAAATTTTAGAAATTTCTAGATTTTATTCTTCAAAATCACCAAATAAATACATTACTTTAAGTGATTATCTTCAGCGTGCCAAACCAAATCAGGATAAAATTTATTTTTTGACGGGTGAGTCGATTGAAAAAATCGAATCATCGCCACAATTGGAAATGTTTCGAAAAAAAGAAGTTGAAGTTTTGTATTTAACCGATGCGGTTGACGAGTTTTGGGTCACGGTAGTTTTGCCATTTAAAGATAAGGAATTTCAATCAATAAATCGTCATGATATTGATTTAGAAAATATAGATAAAGAAAATGTCAAAGATGAAAATAATGAAATTAAAAATGATGCTAAAGATAGCGATGACGGCAAAGACATTACCGATTCAAATTTTCAGCCAATGCTTGATTTTATTAAAAATATTCTGGGTGAAAAAATTGAAGTCGCAAGAATTTCCAAAAAACTTACCGATTCCCCAGTATGTTTGGCAATTGGTTCAAGAGCAATGGATATGCGCTTAGAAAGATATTTGCTTGAGCAAAAACAACTAAATTCTGCATCGGCAAAAATTTTAGAAATTAATCCAAATAATCAAATTATTAAAAATTTGCAAAATATGATTAATGATGAATCTAGTAAAGAAAAGGCTTCAGACTTAGTGGCCACTTTATT
>JBMSPZ010000045.1:0-9895 GCA_049423025.1 Rickettsiales bacterium | reverse complement strand
GCCTTATTAGTTATCTTAATTGGCACCTTATATCCAATTTTGTCAAGAGGCTTATTTAATCAATCAATAAGCATTGGCGCTAGCTATTACAATCAGGTTTTTAGTATTTTGTTAATACCGTTTTTATTGTTTTTAGTAAGTAATTTTTTCTATCCAAAAAACCAGTTTTTTACAATTAAAAATTATATTTTTATCGCGATTGCAATTATAATCACTGCATCAATTTTATTTTTCTTAAAACAATATAAAATAATTTTAATTTTTAATTTATTCTTAACAAATTATTCATTAATTTTAAATTTTTTTGGCCGACAAAAAATCTCTTCAAAATTGGCTCATGGTGGTTTTTTATTAATTATTGTCGGTATTTTAATTTCCAGCTTTGGCAATAAAATTATTGAAACTAATTTAAAAACTTCTCAATCTTTTATGATTGCCGATTACTCGATTAAATTTTCACACCTAAATTACTCGGCGGGCAAGAATTATATTAGCCGTATCGGGGTTTTTGAGATTTCTAAAAAAGGAAATTATATTACTACTTTACAACCTGAATTGAGACTATTTCCAATTTCCGACCAAATCACTAATGAAAGTGCTATTTACCACCATTTATTTTATGATTTATATTTAGTTATCGGCACCAAAGATGATCAAGAAAATTATGCAGTTCGTGCTTATTTTAAACCAATGATGAATTTAATTTGGCTTGGAGTCTTGATGATTTTTTTTGCTTTAAAAATTCAAATTTTAAAAATATTTTTAATAAAAAAATAATTTAGTTGCAAAAGTTTTTTTTAATATGTAATTTTATCTTATTAAAAATTTAAACAAATCATAACATTAACCTAGTTTTTATGTCAGAATCAAAACAACTCACCATACTTGGTTTGAAAATTTTTGAATATACCGAACATCGTGATGATAAATCCCCAACAACAGCACCACCTAAATCCGATCAACCAAATTTCTTCCATAATCTTTTTACATACCCTAAAGATCAACTTAAATCTCCAGATAGTAACAAAAAACTTCCTGTCCTAGAACCTACTACATCACCAAAAATATATAAAGCTACAGATTTGAATGATTATAATGCACTTATCATCATTTATCATGATTCAAATTCAGCTGGTAATCGAAATGATTATTTAAATGCATGTTTAAAATATAATCAAGAACCTAGTTTTAAAAAATATGTAGATGAAAAACTAAAAGGATTAAAAAATGCTATAGATAAAAATAAAAATAATGCTGGTGAAGATGCTGATGGGGTTGCTAAAAGATTATCGATTATTAAAGATGCTAGTGTAAATCGACTTCTTACATATATTGGAAATGGAAATACCAAATCACAACAAGCTAAACCACATCGAAATATAATTTGTAAACCCGGTGAAAATTCTCCTCAAGGATCTTTTCCCTCACCAAATAATTCTTCTGAGACAGAGTCTCAAACTAGTAAATCTTCAAAATCTGTGACAAGTTCTAAAACTTATAGTTTTCCTCATGATAAAGAAAATGATGTTGTTGGAAGTAAAGATGGCAATACTGCTAATCCCGTTGAAAATTTTCTTCAAGAACCTACATCACCTTTCATGCCCAAACCAAATAATTCTATTCAAACTAATAGATTTTCAAGTTCTTCGACAAATTATAATACTGTTGATTTTCTTTATGACGATGATAGGAATGTTATTGGAAGTAAAGATGGCGATCCACAAGGAGGTTTTTCTGCATTTGGACCTAGGGCAAACAAACATTTAGAAAGATTGGCAAATGAAAAGCATACAGAACATGGAAAAATAGAATCAGAAACACAACAATCTAAGCAACCTAGTCCTGATTTTTTTAAAAGTTATGGGCTTAAACTTGATCTTCTTACTTCTCTTGGTTTTGGCCATGCAAAAAAATCTAGTCCTAGACCTCCCTCTCCCTCTCCATCTCCACTTTCCCCTGACTCTAATCGTTCACTTGGACGATTTACTCCAAGTTCGACTCTTACTTGGGGTAACAATCTTTATGTTCCAAGTCGTTTTGATAGAATGGATGGCATTACGGTAACTGAATGGAAACGAAAAGAGCTAAGCTTTGGACAAGTTCTTGGAGAAATTGGTAACAAATTTGGCTTTACTTATAATGAACTTGATGAACCCAATCCAGGAGGTGGTAGAGGTAAAGGATAATTCTCAACTAACTACCACCAATTCTTTGATATTGGTGGTGTAATGCATTGAGCGCTTGTTACATTGCATTGCCCAGCTCCGTTTGGTGCCCTGCACTGCATAAAAAATGGTATTTTTACTAAAATCTTTGTTAATTTTTTCCATGGTTTTTTGAATAATTTCAGATTTGGTTTTTTGCTCTTGTGAATTATCGCTGTAATCTAAAAAATTAGAATTATTTTGCCAAGAATTTTTAGCAAATAAATCATTATCAAATAGATTTTGCTGAATATTACTTCCCTCATCAATCAGATCCAAAAGCATTATGCCCGCCTTTTTATATTGATAATCTTTTTGATAAATTTGATCTAAAATTTTTAAAGCCGATTTTAAAATTTCACTAACATTAGCAGTTGCCGACACGAAGCTAATTGAGTTGCCAGCACAATATTGGGGCTTATTGGCAAAAGGATTAGTGCGAATATAAACATAAATAGCCTGCGCTTGAGATTTTTGACGACGCATTTTTTCGCAAGCTCGCACCGTATAATTAGCAATTGCTTCTTGTAAATCGGTTTTGCTAGTAACAATTTTACCAAAAGATTTTGATGATAAAATATTTTTCCGTGGAGCAATTTCTTCAAGATGCAAACAAGATATTGCATTAAGTTCGTAGACGATTCTTTCACCGACTACGCCAAGAATTTTACGAATTTTTTTTGGGTCAGCGTCTCTAAGTTCAAGAGCATTTTCAATGCCAATTGCTCTCAGCTTGGTGGCAATTCCCTTGCCAATACCCCACACATCTTGCACCGCAAATTTTGCCAAAACTTCCCGCTGTAAATCTGAATTGCGTAAGTCACAAATATGATTTGGTGCTAAATTAAACAAATTTTTTTTGGCAATTTGATTGGCAATTTTTGCTAAGGTTTTAGTGTTAGCAATGCCTATTGATGTTGGAATGCCAAGCCATTTATTGATATTGAAACGAATTTTCGAACATAAATTTAGAATGTCATTAAAGGCAATATTATCAAGCCGTAAAAAAGCTTCATCGATAGAATAAATCTCAAGATCTGGCACCATCATTTGCAACGACCCCATCACCCGACTCGACATATCGCCATAAAAACTATAATTTGAAGAAAATACCGCAACTTTATTTTTTTCAATTAATTGACGAAACTTAAAAAACGGCGCCCCCATTTCAATGCCCAAAGCCTTGGCTTCGTTGGAGCGGGCAATGATGCAACCATCATTATTTGACAATACCACAATTGGAGTTTTTTGCAAATCTGGGCGAAAAACTCTTTCGCAAGATGCATAAAAATTATTGCAATCGACCAAGGCAAAAATTGCATTTTGATGTTGGTTTAAATTTTGATAAGAGTGGCTTTTCATAATTTGTGGATTACATTGGTAACCACTCCCCAAATCACATTTTCATTAAAATCATAAATTGGTATTGGTTGATATTTTTTGT
This sequence comes from Rickettsiales bacterium, assembly GCA_049423025.1. GTDB lineage: Bacteria > Pseudomonadota > Alphaproteobacteria > Rickettsiales > UBA1997 > CAILUF01. The sequence continues at coordinate 6,247 of JBMSPZ010000045.1, read as the reverse complement.
TGGCGGGCATTAAAAAAATTCCTTGCTTGGTTTTTGATAATTTTTTGACCGTTAATTCGCCATTAATTGAGGCAATAATAATATCACCATTTTTTACTTCTAAACTGCGATCCACCACCAAAATATCATCTGGATTAATGCCCACATCAATCATTGAATCACCTGCAACTCTCACCAAAAAAGTGGCAGTTGGATGCTTGATTAAATATTTGTTCAAATCGATATCTTCAACCACATAATCATCGGCAGGCGATGGAAATCCAGCCCTTACCGCACAATTATAAAGTGGTAAAGCGAAGCCTTTATTTTCAATGTAATCAATCACCTTGCCAACCAAACTCAGCGGAATTCGAACAGGCTTGGTTGATTCTTGATATTTGCCATTGCCTTTAGGCCTGCCAGCATTTTTTCTATATCCACCTCGTGACATAAATTTTATAAATAAGTTTAAGTTAAAAATTAACTATATTTTGTTTACTAATATTTAATGAAATTTCAAACCATTAAAAACTTGCATATATTAAAATTATAAATAACTTTAATATAAGTTATTTTAATATTACTTAGAATAATGCACAATAATCAAAAAACAACAATAATTTAAAAATATGAGAAATAGACGAAGAGAGCAAAAAAAAAATCCTCCTGCAGATGATCATGTTACAAATGCGCTAGAAGCAACGCGTCGTGCAAAAATTGCTGCTGCAGTAGCATTAGGTAGCACAAATCGCAAAAGCTTAATAAGTGAATCACAAGAACATGCTAAAAAATTAGTTGCTAAAGCTAAAGAAGAAATTGATAATACAGATGGAAATCAACCTAATACTCCTAATGAATCCGAAACTTCTTTTTGGAATGTATTTGGTTTTTTTTCAAATATTGCTAAACCTGAAAATCCTCCTAAACCTGAAAATCCTCCTAAACCTGAAACTACTTCTTGGGAGATATTTGATTTTCTTGCAAAAAATCTTCCAAAACAAAATTCTACAGATACAAAAAGAGCCACTGAATCAGATCAAACACTTGAAGGAAATTTTAGCAATCTCCAAAGACAAAGTGAAAATGAACAAAAGGAAAGATTCGATAATGCTCAAGAACCAGAGACCAATATAGCACCAATATTAACAGATCAACAAAAAAAAATGAAGGAGCTAACACTTGCAGAAAACACAGGACAAAGCAGTGATTTAAGTTCAACACCAGCCAAAAAAAGAACCGATATTAATCATCAAAAAATTAAAAACATATTGGACAAATTTAATAACCCAGATACATTAAATTCAAATGCGCATATTGATCACAATAATAGATATTTTAAATTTGATGATAATAATCAAACTTATATGCTTGAAGAAAAAAGTGGATATCTGAATCTAAAAATAAAAGATAATAATAATAAATTTATATTACAATATTCAACCAATGATAGTGCACTTATTGATACATTTAGAAGTTTAATGTATCTAACAAAAGAAAGCAAAACTAGAGATGGCGATACTCAAAGTAAAAGAACTGATGCCACTAATAATGATCCCACTTCTAATCCTCCTAAAGCTGGCACTTCTGATGATCCTAAAACTAAAACTTTTTTGCAATCACTTTTCTCGTATGCTAAAAAATCTGTTAAACAATTCGAACCGCCATCAGAAGCAAAAATGACGTCTTTTGAAAGATTCACTAGAGTTTTATCTGGTGGAATTGAACAATTAATGCAATAATTTTCAAATGATGAATTTATTTATAGAAACGGTATTATAATTTTATTATTTGCAATCCTATAAAATCCATCAATTATTTACTCAATCAAATAAAGTTTTTTTGCAATTTAATTTAACTTGCCTTAAAGTTAGTTTTCACAAATGTTAAAACCAAAAAATTAAACTATGACAAAACTTAAATATATCCTTTATCGAAATTCGAAATCTGCAATGCAATCTGGCAAAAATAATGCCCAAAAATGGATTGTGGAACTGGCCAACAACATTCAACATCGCCATCAAAATAATATCATGAATTGGGTGGCTTCTAACAACACTCAAACCCAATTAAAATATGAATTTCAAAGCAAAGAAGATGCTATTAAATTTTTAGAAAAGAATCAATTTGAATTCGAAATAATCCTGCCAAATGAAAGCAAAATTAAGCCAAAATCTTACTCCGAAAATTTTACCAATTAATTAATGAATTTATTATCCAATATCAACGATAAAATTATCAGCAAGAATCATGATCTGAAAAATTATTTTGATACAAAATTCCAACAATACCCAGCTTTAATTTACAATTCAGTCGATGTGCGTCATAATTCTTTCAAGATTGCTCCGGTCGACACCAATTGCTATCCCGCTGGCTTTAATAATTTGTCAAATATTGGTCAAGAAAATTGCCAAAAGCAATTTGAGATTTTTTTACAAAATCATTTTCAATCAAAAAAAATTGAAACAAATTTATTAAATAAAAATAATATTTTCATTATCCCAGAAAATCATACTCGCAACCAAAAATATTTAGAAAATTTATCAGCTTTGCAAAAAATTTTAAGCGAAAATTATCAAATTTTTATTGCCACTTATAATCCAGAAATTCTAGAAAAAACCACTTTGGAGCTTGAAAATTCTGACTCCATAACCCTTTATCCTCTACAAAAAATTTCAGGCAAATTAGCAATTACCAAAAATAATCAAAAAATTTTCGCCGATTACGCAATTTTAAATAATGATTTAACCAACGGCATTCCAGAAATTTTACAAAACCTCACAACCCCAATTAATCCATCGGTTAATTTAGGCTGGTTTCAGCGCACTAAAACCAATCATTTCAATATTTACAATAAAATTGCCCAAGAAATTGGAGAAATTTTAAAGATTGACCATTGGCTTATTTCTTCGCTTCACGACTATTGTGATAATTTAGATTTTAAGGAAAATATTGGCTTTGAATGTTTGGTCAAACAAATCGATAAAATCCTCAACCAAATTCAAGAAAAATATCGCCAACATCAAATTAAACAAAACCCATATTGCTTTTTAAAAGCCAACAATGGAACTTATGGAATGGCAGTATGGGCAATAAATAATTCTCAAGAAATTCTGGAGATAAACAAAAAAGAACGCAATAAAATGAATATGGTTAAAGGTTCAACTCAAACTCATAGCGTAATTATTCAAGAAGGAATTTTCACTGAAGATAAAATTAACGATAGCGCCAGCGAGCCTTTATTATACATAGCCAACGCCAAACTAATTGAAACCATTTATCGAACCAATCCGCTCAAAGATGATCACGGCAATTTAAACTCAACTGGAGCGATTTTTTTTAATTCACAAAATATTATTAATCAAAATCACAATATTAATCTTTCAAATTTTTATAATTTGTATGAATTAATTGCTTCAATGACCTCGCTAGCATCATCAATTGAATCTAATAACTTAAATAACTATGACAAATAATTTTACTAAAAATCCTATAATTGGCATTTTGCCAGACTTTCAAAATGGCGCAGAAAATACTTATTCCAAAAAAGATTTTTATGCGATTCGCAAAAATTACATTGATAATATTTCAAAAGCTGGCGGATTGCCAATTATCATGACTTATGATTATGAAAAAATCGATGATTATTTAGCTATAATCGATGGATTAATTGTGGTTGGAGGCTATATGGATATTCATCCAAACCGCTACGGCGATGATTTTGTCCACCCAACGGTTAAACTAAATTTAACTCGTGAAAATTTTGAATATGAATTTGTCAAAAATGTTTTAAATACTAATTTACCAATTTTCGGTATTTGCAACGGCATGCAATTAATCAGTATTTTACATGGTGGCAAAATTATTCAACATATTCCAGACGACAAAAACTTTATGGATCACGAACAAAGCCACTTCGCTGAATTTAAAGAATATGGCTCACCTTATCACAATGTTAATATTGATGCCGATTCAAAATTTTACAATATAACAGGGCTAAAAAAAATCAGCACCAACTCTTCGCATCATCAAGCTATAAAAAGCGTTGGTGACGATTTAAAGGTAGTTGGCAAGGCAGATGATGGCATCATTGAAGCCTTCGAAAAACCAAATCACCCTTTTTGCATTGGAGTGCAGTGGCACCCAGAATATCAGACTTCACCAGCTGATCAAAAACTTTATGAAGAATTCATAAATCAGGCGCGTTATTATAAAAAAAATAAATTAAATCATGGATAATATAGAAAAAACTTTTAATGCAAAGAATTCAAAAAATCAAGAACCAAGCAAAGGGGTTCGAATTGCCAAAATCATTGCCCAAAGCGGTTTTTGCTCGCGTCGTGAAGCTGAACAACTGATTTTAGAAGGTAGAGTGCAAGTTAATGGCAAGGCTATCGACCATCCCGCCTTGTTAATTACCGATCAATCCATCAAGATTGATGGTAAATTAATTAATGCTAAACAGCCCACAAAATTATTTTTATTTTACAAACCAGTGGGCACAATTTGTACTAATAATGACCCCGAAAATCGCCAAACAATTTTTGATGTTTTGCCCAAAAATTTACCACGATTAATCAGTGTAGGCAGACTAGACTTTAACACCGAAGGCTTGTTATTATTAACCACTGATGGTGCTTTAGCTCGCTATATCGAGCTTCCAAAAAGCAAATGGGTTCGTAAATATCGAGTTCGAGTTTTTGGTAAATTAAATCACGAAAGATTGAAAGCCTTGGTCAAGGGTATCACCGTTGACGGCATCAAATATGGTTCAATCAAGGTTGAAGTAGAAAGCGAAAGGGAATCAAATTCATGGCTTTCGGTTTCATTGACCGAAGGCAAGAATCGAGAAATTAGAAAAATTATGCTTCACCTTGGGCTTCAAGTAAGTAGATTAATTAGAGTAAGTTTCGGACCTTTTCAACTCGGCGAAATGCGGGTTGGCGAAATTCATGAAGTTTCCAAAAAAGTTTTAAAAAATTCGGTGCCAATTGCGATTAATTAATTTAACGAATTAGCGTAAACCAAGTATTTTGTGAGTTTGAAGCGATAAAATATAATTATTTTCCAAACATAATTTAACGGCTAAATCATAATTTTTACGATTTTTTTCATCATCATATTCGTCCATCGGCTGAAGATATATTGGCGTATTATATAATTTTTGTCCAACCTCGCCAACACTACTATATTCTGGGTTTTGCGCCGATATAATAAATTTAAAATTATTAATTCTTGGAAGTAAATCTTGACGGATTTGATGATATTTTTTGTTCGAAATTTTTGGCGAACAAACAATAAAAACCTCTTTCGGCAACTCACGAAAAATTGTGCCATTGGTTTCGATTTGCACCTTAAAATCAAGTCCTAAAAGTTCTGCACACAATTTTTCAATTGATTGTCGCATTGGTTCACCTCCAGTAATCACGACTAATTTTCGTACAATTTCACCTTTAGAATTTTTTGAACATTTCATAACCTCAGTTAAAATTTCCACTAAGGACATTTTTTGATACGATTCAAACTCGGTATCACAAAAACTACAGGCTAAATTACATCCACCAAGTCGAACAAAAACCGCAGGAACACCGGCAAAATGGCCCTCCCCCTGCAGAGTTGGAAATATTTCTTGAATATCCAGCTCTTTTCCTGAATTGTTTATAGGAGGTAATATTTTATTTTTTCCAAACATTATTCTTGAATTATTTCAATTATTTTATTTCGTGACTTAAAGCCATTGACTATTTTAATATATTTTTTTTGGATTTTAAGATATTTAGCAAGAAAATCAATTAAAGTTTCATTTGCCCTACCCTCAACTGGAACCTCAGCAATTTTTATTTCAATTTCTCGATCGCCAAAAAGATTAATTTTGTCGCTAAGAATTGCATTATTTTTGGCAAATGGCTTAATTTTTATAAAAATTTTCATTTTTACTTTACTTGAATTTTTTTAAAGCAAATTTATATTTTAAAATAGTAACTTTATTAACAATTTTTTTAATATATGACCAATAAAATTAACGAAAAAAATAATATTGTAAATCACGATAATAACTCAAATCAAAAAAAATGTCGGGTTAAGGGTTTTTTTGCAACTTTAAAAAATTCCTTTAAAAATATTTTCTCCTCAAGAGTTTTTTTAGCGATATTTTTTTTGTTGATAGGGATTTTAACCACCAATTCTTGCCAGAAACATCAAGAATATAAAAAATCACATCACAGTTTTTTTGATGATGATTTTTATGAGGATGATTTTTTTAGCGAATTCG
>JBMSPZ010000044.1:0-9921 GCA_049423025.1 Rickettsiales bacterium | reverse complement strand
GATGATACATTTGAAATAATTTATAGGCAAAAAGTGCCGCCTCTTCGCCTCCAGTGCCTGCCCTAACCTCAATGATGGCGTTTTTTTCATCGGCTGAATCTTTAGGAATTAAGGCAATTTTGATTTGATGCTCAAGATCTGGAATTTTTTTTGACAAATTGAATTTTTCCTCCTCCATCATATCACGCATTTCCTTGTCTAGGGAAGAATCGGTGAGCATTTGCTCGATATCGACATATTCTTTTTGTGCATTTTGATATTCGTGAATTATCCCCACAACTTCTTGCATATCGGAATGTTCTTTAGAAATTTTGGCAAAGCTTTGCCCCAAGCCAGTTGGGTCTTGAAGCTTTTTTTCTAATTCATTAAATTTGGCAACAATGCCCGAAAGTTTTTCTGTAATCGACATATTATTTTTTATTTTTACTTTTTGTTTTGGTTAGTTTTTTTCTTAAAAAATCTTTTAAATCTTGTAAAATTTCGCTGTCATAATCAATCCATTCTATAGCTTTGTCCATTTCTTTGTGATAAGATTTTAAAAGGATTTCCATCCGCATTTTATCTTTATAATGCGATTGAATATTTGGCTTTGGAGATTTTTGTTTTAAACAATTCTCCAAATTATCAAGACAATTTAATTTATTTTGATATTCTGGCTTTAAGGCATTAATGAATAAAGTTTCCAATTCCCCATATTCTTGAGTTTCCTTGTTAAATGGCATGATAAAATGATCGATTTCAAATTGTTTAAAAGCGCTGTGAGATTGAATAAAACTATGATCCTTGATTTTATTTTTTATAACCTCTAATGCCTTAGAAACATTTGAATATCCTGCTGGCTGATGCTCTATATGATGAGCTTCCCAATCAGCGTCGACTATTAAAAAAGTTTTTGGTAAATTTTCATCATCGCTGTTTTCTTCGATATGCGTTATTATATTTTCGGCTCCTATTTGAAAAAAATGGATTTTGCCTCCATCTTTATGAATTTTTTTAACAATATAAAAATCATCAGAAATATTTAATTTTTCCTTCGCAATAAATAATTTGATAAATTTCTCCATAAAATCTTTATCGGTTGAGCCCTCAACAATAAAGAGATTTTTTATAAATTTTCTGGTCATAATTAAGTAGTGATTTTTGATTATCTGATTTCAGTTGAGTTTTCAACCATAACCTTCAACAAAGAAAAATTAAAAGGACGCGCCCTTATTTCATTCTTAATTTTTACTAATCTAAAAACTGCAAGCTCTTCATCAATTTTTTTATCAGTTTTATAGCGATTTTCAAAAACTCTTACTATACTTTTCAAGCAATCATAAGAATGCGTCGTGGCAAAAAGTTGAATGTTTTTTTCTTCGCATAATTTAATGATTTGTTCCCAAAAAATATCTTGTTTGTCATAATATAAACCATTATCAATTTCATCAATGCATAAGATTTGTGGTTTATTATTATTCATTAATTCAAGGGCAATAATAATGTCGAAGAACCTCTTAAAGCCCTCGCCCATTGATGACAAAGGAATTACGAAAGGCGATTCCTTGTTCTCACAATTTTTTTTATAAAAATCTAATTCATCTTGATTAGGTCTAATTGCCTCGATATCGGCATCAAAATTTTGCAATAATTTTACGAATTTTTCTTCAATTTTAACCCCTTTTTGCTTGATGATTTGAGTCCAGTTTCCAACTTCGCCTGCTCGCACATTAATTTTCTTAAAAATTACATCAAAATCATCAAAGCCTTCAATATTATCGTTATAAGATCCAATCGAGGAAACACCAAGTTTTAATAATTTTTTCTTATTAGAAAATTTGTAATTTGCGAGAATACTTTTAGAAAAATATAAAAAAGATTCTTGAAAAATTTTAATCAAATCTAAATCTGCTCTTTTGTCAGTAAATTCAACTATTTCATTAATAATTTTATTTTCGAATTTTATCGCAAATTCTTTTTTTGATGAATTTAAATTAGCTTCAATCAAAATTGATTTTTCAGCATTTCTTTCGTTAAAATAAATAGAATAAACATCAAATGTTTTTTTAAAATATTCAAACATTTGTTCGTAAATAGGTTTTAATCGAATCTCTAGTTTTTCTCTCTTTTTTTTGAAATTAGAATCCAAAAAAAAATTCGTAAAACCTGGATATATAATAATTTTTTTTAAAAAAGCCTTCGGATCCAGCAATTCTATAGCTTCAAGCAAACTAGTTTTGCCAGTATTATTGTCGCCGACAAAAATATTAATTCGTTTGAAATCTTTAATTTCAAAATTTTTAAAACATTTATAATTTTTGATTTTAATATTTTTGATCATTTGTTGATGTTAGTTTTAGCAAACAATTCAAATTTAATTTAAGATAATCAAATTCAAAATTTTTTCTTAGTAGGTTTCTATAGACTCCCAATTGACTTATAATTTTAATGTTTTTACAAAAAAATATCAATCTTTTATTTTGCAGTTAAATTTTTTAAAATTAAAATTAAAAAAAAATAATCACAAAAATTTATTTTCAAAGTCTATGTCGTCAAATTTTTATGTAACTTCGCCGATTTATTATGTCAATGATGTTCCGCATATCGGTCATGCCTACACTTCGATTGCCTGCGACACTATGGCAAGGTTTGAGCGCTTAAAATCGCACCGAGTTTTTTTCTTAACTGGCACTGACGAACATGGGCAAAAGGTAGAAAAATCAGCACTCGCCAAAGGCAAAACTCCACAAGAATTTTGCGACGAAGTTTCGCAAAAATTTCGCGAACTCACCACAACTCTTAATCTCTCCAATGATGATTTTATTCGCACCACCGATGAGCGTCACAAAAAAACTGTCGAAAAATTTTGGAATATTTTATTACAAAATGGCTTTATTTATAAAGATATTTACGAAGGATGGTACGCCGTTCGCGACGAAGCATTTTACAGCGCCGACGAAATTATTGATGGCAAAGCACCAACTGGCGCCGAAGTGACATGGCACCGCGAAGAAAGCTATTTCTTCCGTCTCTCGGCTTTTCAAGAAAAATTACTAGCTCTTTACGAAGCGGTGCCAGACTTTATTCGCCCCTCCTCTCGCTACAATGAAATTGTGAGTTTTGTCAAATCTGGCTTGAAGGATTTATCAATCTCGCGCACCTCATTTTCGTGGGGAATTAAAGTGCCAAATGACGAAAAACATGTGATTTATGTCTGGCTTGACGCCCTTACCAACTATCTCTCTGCCCTTGATTTTGCTGATAATTCTAGCAATTACCAAGATTTTTGGGTTAATGCAAGCAACTCGCCACTTCATATTGTTGGCAAAGATATTGTGCGCTTTCATGCCGTTTATTGGCCAGCCTTTTTGATGGCTTGCAACATTAATGTTCCTTATGGAATATATGCTCATGGTTGGTGGACAAATGATGGGCAAAAAATTTCTAAATCTTTGGGCAATGTGATTGACCCACACGCTGAAATTACTTGGATTGAGAGTTTTGGTTGTCAAACGGCAACTGCCAATGATTATTTTCGCTATTTTTTACTCCGTGAAGTGCCATTTGGCAATGATGGCGACTATTCAAGAGTAAATTTAGTAACTCGAATTAATGCCGAACTCGCCAATAATATCGGCAATTTAGTGCAACGAAGCCTTGCCATGATTTATAAAAATTGTGATGGCAAAATTCCTGCAGGCATTGAACATGCCATCTCTCACCTTGAACCTTTTAGCGAGAATTATTTCAAAAATTTCAATGATTTAGCTTTTGACAAAGCCATTCAAGCAGTGATCGACTTTGCCAATTTAGTCAATAAAAATTTCAACGACACTGCCCCTTGGAACTTAATGAAGCAAGGCAAAATTGCCGAGATGCACAAATCTCTTCATGAAACCGCCGAGAGCCTGCGCTTGATTGCAATTTTATTATTGCCTTTTGTGCCCGTTAGTGCCAATAAAATTTTGGATTTATTGAATATCGAAAATTCCGCTCGCAATTTTGCCCACCTTACCCACACCCTTAAGGCTCAACATCAAATCAACGAGCCAAAGGCAGTATTTCCAAGGCTTGAGAGTAGGTAAAACTAAAATATGATCTTTAGAATTTTAAAAAATTAAAATTCTAACTTCATAATTTTATCTCAAAAATATTTTGTTATAATTTTATTTAAAGAAACGATGACTCATTATTTAACTTCGCTCCGCTTAATTTGTAAAACAGCGCAATCAACGAAAAAATTAATAAATTTCTTCTAACGCGATGAGTATTTTCATCAAAATTTTCAAATGTTGAATATTCATCAACTTTGGCAGAATCTTTTTGTTTAGATGAATTCAATTCTTTATTCTCACTCATTTTTCATAATTAAATTATTTCGTGAAAATTATATTTTGTCGTAAGAGATTTTTTCCTTTTTAGCACCGCCGTGGGTTGTAGCACCGTACCTAGCGGAGCCGACCGTTTGTGCATATTTCCACAAAGCTCCCGAAGAATAATCATTTTCTCTAGCTTGCCATTTTTTTCTTCTTTTGGCGATTTCCTCATCGGAAATTAAGACATTTATGGTGCCGTTTTCGGCATCAATTTTGATTTTGTCGCCATCTTTAAGCAAAGCTATAACCCCGCCAACACTGGCTTCAGGGCTAACATGACCAACACAAAATCCACGAGTTCCTCCCGAAAATCTACCATCGGTAATAAGGGCAACTTTTTTGCCCATACCCTGGCCATAAATCGCCGCAGTTGTTGCCAACATTTCGCGCATTCCAGGGCCTCCTCTTGGTCCTTCATAGCGGATCACTAGCACATCGCCCTCTTGATATTTTTTTTGTTCAACTGCTTTAAAACATTCTTCTTCTGAATCAAAGCATCGGGCATTGCCGATAAAAACTAAATCATCATTTTGCATACCCGCCACTTTTACCACCGCACCGTCAGGAGCCAAATTGCCCTTTAACACCACCACTCCACCACTTGGCGATAATGGCTTAGAAGGCAAATAAACTACATCTTGTTTTTTGTTAAATTTAATATCCCGCAAATTTTCCGCCATAGTTTTGCCAGTAACGGTAAGGCAATCGCCGTGGATAAAACCAGCGTCCAACAAGACTTTCAAAATCATTTGCACACCACCTGCTTCGTATAAATCTTTGGCAACATATTTGCCACCCGGCTTCATATCAGCAATATAAGGGGTGCGCTTAAAAATTTTAGATATAGCAAATACATCAAAATCAATGCCACATTCATTGGCAATCGCTGGCAAGTGAAGCACCGCATTAGTAGAGCCACCCGTTGCCGCCACAATTGTTGCCGCATTTTCTAGGGCCTTAAGAGTAACAATATCTCTGGATTTAATGCTAAGTTCAAGCAAATTCATCACCGCTTTTCCTGAATAATAAGAATATTCGTCGCGCGATTCGTAAGGCGCAGGAGCACCAGATGACCCAGGTAAAGCCAAACCAATTGCCTCAGAAACGCAAGCCATGGTATTGGCAGTAAACTGTCCGCCACAAGCTCCAGCCGAAGGACAAGCTACTTTAGTTAATTCCGCCAAATCCTTTTCATTCATTTTGCCTGCATCTCTTTGCCCAACCGCTTCAAACACATCAACAATCGTAACATCTTTACCTTTAAATTTTCCGGGTAAAATCGAACCACCATACATAAACACCGAAGGAATATTGAGTCTACACATCGCCATCATCATGCCAGGTAAAGACTTATCGCAACCCGCCAAACCAACTAGGGCGTCGTAGCAATGTCCGCGTACCGTAAGCTCAATAGAGTCGGCGATAACTTCACGAGAAACTAAAGATGATTTCATGCCTTGATGTCCGTTGGCAATGCCATCAGTGACAGTTATAGTAGTAAACTCACGGGGGGTTCCGCCAAAATCTTTGACTCCTTTTTTGGCAGGTTGCGCCTGTCTTGCCAAAGCGATGTTGCAAGGTGCAGCCTCGTTCCAAGCGCTTACCACTCCAACGAATGGCTTTTGAATATCTTCTTCACTTAAACCATTTGGATATAATTCGGTTTTGATATTATAAAGCATGGTTTTGCGACCCTCGCACCCATGGGAAGAAGTTACATATCGTGAAGGTAATTTTGATTTATCGATTGATTTTTTGGTATTTTTTAAAGCTGAGTTTTTTGATTTTGCTTTCTGTATTTTTTTTGCCATAAATTATTAAATTAAATTAAAAATCATTTGCCTTGAAACCATAATGCTTCAAAAATCTGATGTCATTTTCAAAGAGCATTCGTAAATCGGTAATGCCATATTTTAGCATGGTAAGCCTTTCAATGCCAATGCCAAAAGCGAAGCCCTGAAACTCATCTGGATTTATATTGCAATTGCTTAAAACATTGCGATGAATCATGCCACAACCCAAAATTTCCATAAATTTATCGCCCTTGCCAATTTTAATTTTACCATTTTCGATGCCATAATTAATATCAACTTCAGCCGATGGCTCGGTGAAAGGAAAAAAGCTTGGACGGAAACGCAACTCTAAATTTTTTACTTCAAAAAATTGTTCTAAAAAATTTTCAAGCGTTGCCTTTAAATGCCCCATATGTACTGACTTATCAACAACAAAACCTTCAAATTGATGAAACATCGGCGTGTGAGTTTGGTCGGAATCACGACGAAAAACTCGTCCTAAAGCGCAAACTCTAAGCGGTGGCTTTGAGTTTAACATTTTACGAATTTGTGTGTTTGAAGTGTGAGTTCGAAGCAAAAATTCAGAATTTTCTAGGTAAAAAGTATCTTGCATTTGCCGAGCGGGATGGTCTTTTGGCATATTTAAGGCGGTGAAATTATGAAAATCATCTTCAATTTCTGGACCTTGAGCAAATTCAAAACCAAGAGCGTTAAAAATATTTTCAATGTCCGCCATGACTTTATTTATCGGATGAATCAAGCCCTGATTTTGCGAACGAACTGGCTCGGAAATATCAATTTTTTCCGCGATTAATTTTTGTTCTAACTCGGCATTTTCAAAAATGATTTTTTGCTCATCAATTTTTTGTGTTATTAAGTTTCTGACCTCATTTATTTGAGCGCCAAAAGATTTTTTTTCTTCAGCCGAAAGATTTTTTAATGTTGTAAATAAGTCATTCAAAGCCGATTTCTTGCCCAAAAACTGCAGGCGAATTTCCTCAAGCTGATTTTTATTTTTAACATTTTCAAATTGTAAATTGAAATCAGATAAAATATTTTCTATACTCATTTTAAAATTTATTATGATTTTTTGTGATAATTTAATTCTATTATAAAAATTTTATCATCATTTTACTAAATTTAAACAAAAATATTTATGTCGACAAATTGGTTTGGAACTTTCACTCTTCTAAAAAAAGAAGTTTATCGTTTTTTTAAAGTCTATCATCAAACCCTATTTTCGCCCGTAGTCAATATTGTTTTATTCTTAGCGGTTTTTAATTTATCGGTTGGTAATCACATTCAAACTATTGAAGGTGTTGACTTTGCAATATTTATGTCGGCAGGTCTGATTATGATGGCTTCAATCCAAAACGCCTTCGCCAACTCCTCTTCGTCTTTTGTGATGGGTAAAGTGATGGGGCATATTGTCGATTATCTAATTCCTCCTCTTGGGGCAATGGAATTACTTATCGCCTTTACCCTTGGAGCCATAATTCGAGGCATTTGTGTTGGTATTGTTGCTTATTTGACCATCTTGATTTTTGTGCCCCTTGGGTTTCACAATTTTTTGGTGGCATTTTTTTATTTATTTATTGGCTGTATGTTACTTGGATTGCTTGGAGTTTTATGCGGAATAATCTCCGATAGTTTTGACCAAATGTCAGCCATGACGAGTTATTTAATCACACCATTAACTTTTTTATCAGGTACTTTTTACTCGACCAATTCCTTGCCAGAATTTTGGAAAAACATATCACATTTTAATCCATTTTTTTACATGATTGATGGCTTTAGATATGGCATTACTGGGCATAATGATGGCGATCTTACAATGGGTGCAATTTATCTTATTTTCATCAACTTGGCGCTTGGATTAATGATTTATAAGATGTTTAGGGTTGGATATAAAATAAAACAATAAATAGGTTTTATAAGATATTTTATTTTTGTGATTTTCTCAAAATGTTTTATTTTGAAATAAAATAAAAATTTATTTTAAAATTTCTTGCAAGCTATGTTTTTTCATTAAATAATTTAGAAAAGTTTTATTTTAATTTCAATTAACAATAAATTTATCTCATATTAATTTAAACCCTTCGCCACATGAAAACAAAAAATTTAGAAAATAGCTCAAACATTTCTCAAGCGGAAATTATTGACAACATCCAATTGATTCGCTCTGAAAATATTGGTCCAATTACCTATTATAAAATTCTAGAAAAATTTGGCACCGCCAAAAATGCCATAGAAAATTTTAATGAAGTAAGCAAAATTACTAATCGTCATGTAAAATTATGCAATCGCCTTAACGCCGAGAGAGAACTTGAGCTAACCGAAAAATTTGGTGCCAAAATCATTCTTCACACCGACCCAAATTACCCAAAATTGCTCAAAGAAATTAGTGATGCCCCACCAATTATCTCAGTTAAAGGTGATTTGGATTTACTTAATGCCGAAAAAATCGCCGTTGTTGGACCTCGTAATGCATCGCAAAATGCAATTTCTTATGCCAAAAAATTTGCCCTACTTCTAGGTCAAAGCTCGATCGTAAGTGTATCTGGAATGGCTCGTGGCGTTGATACTGCGGTTCATGAAGCCTCAATTTTAAGCGGAACAATTGCGGTTTTGGCTGGCGGAATTAACAATATTTACCCACATGAAAACAGCAAATTATACCATCAAATTGCCGATTGTGGAATAATTTTATCGGAAATGTCTTTTGGTTTTGAGCCAAAAGGTTCAAATTTTTTACAAAGAAATCGCTTAATTTCTGGCTTGTCTGTTGCAACCGTGATCATTGAAGCAGGACTTCAATCTGGCAGTTTAGCAACCGCCAAACATGCAATGGAACAAAATCGCGAAGTATTTGCGGTTCCTGGTTCACCTTTTGACCCTAGATGCCAAGGCACTAATCGTTTAATTAAAGATGGCGCCAATATTATCACTGAGGTTGAAGATATTTTAAATTCAACTTCTAAGAAAAATCATTTAATGAAAAAGGCTTCAACAATTTCCAAAATCAAAAAAGATTATAATTTTTCCAATGACGAAATTGGTGTTGCTGGCGAAGAAATCCTTAACAAATTAAATGCCGAACCAACCAATATTGATTTTCTAATTTCGCAACTACAAATTCCTATTAATCTCTTTAATACAGCGGTTATGGAGCTTGAGCTTTACAACAAGGTTGCGGTAAATTATGGCAAAATTATGAAGCTGGTTTAGTTAAATTTGATGGAATTTTTGAATTGCCGAAATTAATTTTTGATAATGATTTGGGGTTTTTACCTTATTTAAAATCCAATCATAAATTTCCCAATCATCTTCCTGTAAAAAATTTTCACATAGATTTAGATCAAATTCTACTAAATTGTTTTGATTTGCTTCAAAAAAATTTCCAAGCAAAAAGTCAGTTTCTTTACAACCTCGATGCAAAGAGCGATAAAGGATTTTTCTGAGTTGATTAGAATTTTCACTTGGATTTTCAAGGTTATGATTCATGATATTTTTGAATTTTATTTTGTAATTTTTCTAAAATTTTTGTAAGATTTTCCCCGCAATATTTTACGCTTTCGGCATTGCCCCAGACTGGCTTTGGAAAGGTTTTGTCGTTTTGAGTTCTTGCAATAATATGAATATGAAGTTGCGAAACCACATTGCCAAGATTAGCAATATTTAGCTTGTCGCACTTAAATTCTTGTTTTAAAATTTTGGCAATAAAATTTATTTCTTTTAACAAAACAATTTGGTCATTGAAATCTAAGTCGATA